>NZ_JBVJMK010000020.1:0-45552 GCF_055584245.1 Luteibacter sp. NPDC104163 | reverse complement strand
GCCCCGAATTGTTTTTATTTTTTTTTTTTTTTTGTTGGGGGGGGGGGGGGGGGGGGGGGTGGGTGCCCCCCCCCCCCCCCCCGCGCCCCCCCCCCCGCTCCCACATGCAATGGGGATTCAACGGGGCTACCCTTTACCCATGCACGGCATCCACACCATCGACACCGGCTTCGGCCGCCCCTCCTTCGACGCGGCCTACCTCGTGGTGGAACGCGGCCGCGGTGCTTTCATCGATAGCGGCACCACGCATTCCCTGCCCCGTTTCCTCGATGCGATCGCGTCGGCCGACCTGCGGCCCGCCGACATCGACTGGGTAATCCTCACCCACGTACACCTCGACCACGCCGGCGGCGCGGGCGAGCTGATGAAGCACCTGCCCAACGCCATGCTCGCGGTGCACCCGCGCGGCGCGCGGCACATGATCGATCCCTCGGCGCTCATTGCCGGCGCTACCGGCGTCTATGGCGAGGACGCGGTCCGGCGTGACTACGGCACGATCGTGCCCGTCCCGAAGGACCGGGTCATCGAAGCCAGCGATGGCTTCGTCGTCGATCTCGCCGGACGGGCCCTGCTATGCCTGGATACGCCGGGCCACGCGAAGCACCACATCGCCATCCACGATGAGCGCGCGAACGCGTTCTTCACCGGCGACATCTTCGGCCTGTCCTACCGCGAATTCGATACCGCGAACGGCCCCTTCATCATCCCGACGACCTCGCCGGTGCAGTTCGATCCCGACGAGGCGCACGCTTCCATCGAGCGGATGCTGCGCTATGAGCCCGAGGCGATGTACCTGACGCATTACGACCGCGTCGGCGAGGTCAAACGGCTGGCCCGTGACCTGCATGAGCAGATCGACGCGATGGTCGCGATCGCTACAAGGCATGCGGCCGATCCGGACCGCGAAGTGCGTATCGCCGCGGATTTCACCGAGCTCTACGTGGGTCGCGCCAGGAAGCACGGCGTAGCCTTGTCCGCCGATGCGATCATGAAGCTGCTGAAGATCGATATCCGGCTGAATGCGCAGGGCATCATCGTCTGGCTGGACAAGGCAAAGCCGCGCTAGGCAGTCCTATGCCTAGCCCTCAAGGCGCGACTTGAACCAATCCGCCAGCTCGAGCTTCCAGTACGTGCCTTGCGCGGCCAGGTAACCGAACGGCCGGTGGACCGGTTCCAGCCCGAAGTCCGCATAGGCGGGCACGGCTTTCTCGCCAGCGGCGATCGCGTCAGCGAGCGTCTCGCCCGCGGCGCAGGTGGGCGCCAGGCCATGGCCGCCGAACGCCTGCGCGTACCACAGGCCGTTACCGTGGGTCCCCACCTGGGGCATCTCGTGCCTGGCGTAGCTCATCAAGCCCGACCAGGCGTGCTCGATCTTCACCCCCTTTAGTGCCGGGAATACACGCTCGAGGTCGCGTGCCAGGAGTTTCTGCACCGAACGCGGGTTTCTGTCGCGTACCGAGATCCTCCCGCCCCATAACAGCCGGGTGTCCTGCAGCGGCCGGTAGTAGTCGAAGGCAAAGCGCGTGTCGTAGATGGCCGCCTGGGTCCGCAGGCATTCGCCGAGGCGCGGGCCGAGCGGCTCGGTGACCATGACATAGGTGGCGATCGGAAGAACCGCGCGGTCGATCGTGCGATCGAGCCCGGCGAGGTAGCCGCCACATGCGAGCACCACCTGTGGCGTCTCAATCTCCGCGTCACCCACGCGCAGCACCCAGCGCGGGCCCCGCCGCTCGAGCATCCTGACCCGTGAGCCTTCATGGATCGATACGCCGGCCGCTTCCGCGGCGACCGCAAGCCCACGGGCGTAGGCCAGCGGATCGATGTGCAGCGCATTACGTTCATACAGGCCATCGTGGTATCGGCGGCTGTGCACGAACTCGTGCATGGCGTCGGCGGGAATCCATTGCCATTCGCTGCCGTAATGCTCGGCGAGCAGCTTTTGCCTGTCGCGGAGCAAGCGCGCATCGCGGAACCAGTTGGCCCAGACGACCCCGGCATCGACCATGTCGCACTCGATGCCCAGCGCCCCGATGCGCTGGCGGATGAGGTTCACCGCGGCGACGGTGCGCCCGTACAGGTCGCGGGCACGCTGGTCGCCCAGCTTCTCCAGCAGGGCGCGCTCGCCCAGCGAATAGCCGGCGAAGACGAATCCGCCGTTGCGGCCCGAGGCGCCGAAACCCACCGTCTGCGCTTCGAGCAGCACCACGTCACGCACACCGCGCGCCGCCAGGCCGAGTGCGGTGTTCAGCCCGGCGAAGCCACCGCCAACGACCACGACCGATGCCTCGCGCTTGCCCACGGGCGCGGGTCGCGGCGACGGTGCGGGTTGGCGGGCGTGGTACCACGACGCCATGTAGGGGAATCCTGACGAAACGGAACGTCGTTGTACGACACGGCGCGGCCGCCGGGAAGTACCCGGGCGGGAGTATGATCGGCCGACTCCTACTCGAAGCCCTCCGAATGAGCCTCACGCCTCCCATCGACCTGCAGCGCTGGATCGACGAGCACCGCGACCTGCTCAAGCCCCCGGTCGGTAACAAGTGCATCGTCGATGGCGACTTCATCGTCATGATCGTCGGCGGCCCGAACGCGCGCACCGACTATCACTACGACGAGGGCCCGGAGTTCTTCTACCAGCTCGAGGGCGAGATGGTCCTGAAGGTCCAGGACGAGGGCGAAGCCAGGGACATCCCCATCCGCGCCGGCCAGATTTTCTACCTGCCCGCGCGGGTTCCGCACTCCCCGCAGCGCATGGCCGGCTCGGTCGGCCTCGTGGTCGAGCGCCGTCGTCTCCAGGGCGAAAAGGACGGCCTGCTGTGGTTCTGCGAGAACTGCAACACCAAGCTGTTCGAGCGCTACTTCACCCTCGAAAGCATTGAGCGCGATTTCCCGCCGGTGTTCGACACCTTCTACCGCGACGAGCAGGCACGCACCTGCGCGAACTGCGGCACGCTGCACCCCGCGCCTGCGCGCTACGCAGAGGCCTGAGCCTTATAACTTGTGGGAGCGTGCTGTGGGAGCGTGCCTGCACGCGATGGGTGCTTGCCGCAAGCCCCATCGCGCGCAAGCGCGCTCCCACAAAATCAACTGCGCCCAAGCCACTTGCGCGCCATGCGCCGCAACGACTCGTCGCTGGTTTCATCCCCGGCGATAGCCGCGATATCGCGCCAGGCCAGGCCGAGCGATTCCTCGTTTGCCTCGAACGTTTCCGAGCCGCGCGCCTCGACCACGTACCTCGCGTCGTAATGCCAGTGCTCAGGCTCCGCGCCACGGGCAGGTATGACGTGCCGGTCGAGATCGAACAAGACGGGCCGCACCGCAAGATCGCGTAAGCCGGTCTCCTCTTCCGCTTCCCGCAACGCCACGCTGGCGAGATCCGCCTCGCCATCCGCATGCCCGCCAGGCTGTAGCCAGCGCTGCAGCTTGCGGTGGTGCATGAGCAGCACGCGCTGCCCGTCCGCGCTGACCAACCACGCCGAACCGGTGAAATGGCCCGCGAGCGTCTCGCGGTGGAACGGCCTGGCCTCGCTCGCCAGCCAATCGCGGAAATGCGCGACATCCGTTTCGTCAGGGTAGCGGCCAGCGTAGTCGTCGAGCGCCGACATCAGGGGAGTGTGGGAAAAGTCCATCAGGGAATTCCGATAAGCATGAGTGCATTTTCGCACACGATTTTCAGACAAGTCTGATGTCGCTGGCCATCAGCTCGTCCCTAGCATGGGGGTGTGCGCAAGGAGCGCACCGAATGTCCACGGCCAACCGGCCGCCCTCATGCATGGAGCCCGCATGTCGTTCCGCCATCTTCGCTATACCGCGCTTCTCGCCCTTGCCCCCGTCACGGCCCTGGCCGCCGACGGCCGCGAGGCCCCGAACTTCACCGGCCCGCTGGTGACCCCCGCCGTGAACACCCTGCCCGCGGGCCGCCTCAACATCGAGCCCTACCTTGTCTTCGCCAACGTGCGCGGCGCGTACGACAACGATGGCTCCCCGCACTCCGCGAAACACCATGCCCGGCAGTGGCAGCTCGCCCTCCCGATGATCTACGGGCTGGGCGATACCACCGCCGTGCAGCTCACCCTTACCGGCGCGCGTCTCTCCACGCATGGCGGCCACGCCGACGGCCTGCGCATGGGTGACACCGTGGTGCGCCTGCAGCAACGTCTCACCGGCCCGGGCGCCGACGGCACCGGCTGGGTCTCGTCAGTCTCGGTCGCGCAGCGACTGCCCACCGGCGCGTACCACCACCTCGATACCAATCCGCTCAACGGCATGGGTAACGGCGCGGCGCGCACGTTGCTGGCCTACGGCGTCCAGAAACTGCAGTACCTGCCGGATGGCCAGGCCGTGCGCTGGCGCGGCCAGTTCGCCTGGAGCCCGAACCCGCGCCACGTGAGCGTCCACGGCACCAGTGCTTACGGCACGGGCCGGGGTTTCCGCGGCGTCGCGCGGCATGGCCAGGCCTGGAACCTCTCGGCCGCGGCCGAGTACGCGCTGGATGCGCGCTGGGTGCTGGTGAACGAAATCGTGTTCAACCGGACCGGCATGGTACGCATGAAAGATGCGGCGCAGCATGCCTGGAAACTCCGGCCCAGCCACGACCTCAGCCTGGCGCCCGCGGTGGAATACCACTTCAACGCCACCCTGGGCCTCATCGCGGGCGTGCAGTTCAGCGTGGCCGGGCGCAATGCGTCCCGCTATGTCGCACCGCAGGCCGCGCTGAACATGGTGCTCTGAAGCACCGTGTTCGCACACCACAACCGCCGTTAGTCATGGTGACTTCCGCCGCCCTCCGTGCAAGGCCTTGGCAGGCCTCGCAATGCAGCTTGTACGGCCGTGCCCCGCTGGGCTATGGTGCCGTGCCGACTCACCGGGGGCGGCGTTCCTTGGCTGCCACGGCGGTCCCAATAATAAAGAGCACTTCCGGCAGTAGGGGAGACACATGTTGAAACACCTTTTTGCGACGCATCCCATCGAGGCCGCGCCGCACGTCGATGCTGGTGAACACATCGATACCGGCGCGCATGGCGACGCGGGCCTCAAGCGCGTACTCACCGCGAAACACCTCATTCTCCTGGGTATTGGTGCCGTCATCGGTGCGGGTATCTTCGTCATCACCGGCCAGGCCGCCGCGATGCATGCGGGCCCCGCCCTCGTCATCAGCTTCCTGATCGCCGGCTTCGCCTGCGCCCTTGCGGGCCTGTGCTACGCCGAGTTCGCCGCCATGCTCCCGGTCTCCGGCAGCGCCTACTCGTATTCGTACGCAACCCTGGGCGAATACGTCGCGTGGTTCGTGGGTTGGAACCTCGTGCTGGAATACCTGTTCGCGGCCGCCACGGTCGCCGCGGGCTGGTCCGGCTACTTCAACGAACTGCTCGGCCTTATCGGCGGCATGATCGGCAGCGATATCACCCTGCCCTCCACGCTTTCCTCGGCCCCGTTCCAGTTCGTCGAAGGCCACATCCAGGCCACCGGCGCCCTGATCAACCTGCCGGCGGTCGTCATCATCGCCGCGCTCTCGGGCCTGTGCTACGTCGGCATCACCCAGTCGGCCTTCGTGAACTCGATCATCGTGGCGATCAAGGTCACCGTGATCCTGCTGTTCCTCGCGTTCGCCATCAAGATGATCAACCCGGCGAACTGGCACCCGTTCATCCCGCCGAACGAGGGCGAAGGCGTGTTCGGCTGGAGCGGCATCTTCCGCGCGGCGACCATCGTGTTCTTCTCGTACGTCGGCTTCGATGCGGTGTCCACCGCCGCCGGTGAAGCGAAGAACCCGCAGCGCGACATGCCCATCGGCATCCTCGGTTCGCTGGCCGTCTGCACCGTGCTGTACATCGCCGTCGCCCTGGTGCTCACGGGTATCGCGCCGTTCCGCATCCTGAACACCCCGGAGCCGGTCGCCACCGCGCTCGGCCTGTACCCGCAGCTCTCCTGGCTCAAGGCCATCGTCGTCGTCGGTGCCATTACCGGCCTCTCGTCGGTGATCCTGGTGATGCTCATGGGCCTGCCGCGCATCTTCTTCTCGATGGCGCGCGACGGCCTGCTGCCGCCGGCCATGGCCAAGGTGCATCCGAAGTTCCGTACGCCGCACCTCGGCACCATCATCGTCGGCGTCGCCGCCGCGGCAATGGCCGGCCTGTTCCCGGTCAGCGTGCTGGGTGAGCTGGTCTCGATGGGCACCCTGCTCGCCTTCGCCACCGTCTGCATCGGCATCCTGATCCTTCGTTACACCCGCCCCGACCTGAAGCGCAGCTTCCGCGTCCCGATGGTGTGGCCGATCTCGATCCTCGGTGCGCTCGCCTGCGTCTACCTGTTCTGGCAGGCGTTCGAAGAGCACTGGCGCCTGATGGTCGGCTGGATCGTCATCGGCCAGCTGATCTACTTCGGCTACGGCTACGCGCACAGCAAGCTGCGCAAGAAGCTCGGCTGAAAAACAGGCATCCAAGGGGAAGGCCGGCGGTCACTCGCCGGCCTTCCCTGTTTTGACGCTATCCTCATCCACGTCTGACCGATCCGAGCCACCGAATGCTCAAGCAGCTACTTGCGAAGAAAGCCGCCGTACCCGAACCCGATGACGCCCATGGCCCGGCCCTGCGCCGAACGCTCGGCCCATGGGGCCTGACGGCACTGGGCATTGGCGCGGTGATCGGCGGCGGCATCTTCGTGATCACCGGCGTGGCCGCCGCGGAACACGCCGGCCCGGCGATCATCCTCTCGTTCATCCTGGCTGCCATCTGCAGCGTGTTCACCGCGCTGTGCTACGCCGAGTTCGCTTCGCTGGTGCCCGTCTCGGGCAGCGCGTACTCGTATGCCTACGCCACGCTCGGTGAAGGGGCGGCCTGGTTCATCGGCTGGAACCTCATCCTCGAATACGGCGTCTCCGCCTCCGCGGTGGCCGTGAGCTGGACGGGCTACTTCGTCAGCCTGCTCGACCACATCGGCATCCACATCCCGCCCGCGCTGACCAATGCGCCGCTGGATTTCGTCGACGGCCACCTGGTCGCGACGGGCGCGTTGTTCAACCTGCCCGCGGTCGGCATAACGCTCGCGCTGACCTGGCTCTGCTATGTCGGCATCAAGGAATCCACCGGCCTCAACATGGCCATGGTGCTGCTGAAGGTCGCGCTGATCGTGGTCGTGATCGTCGTCGGTGCCAGCCACATCGATACCGCGAACTGGCACCCGTTCATCCCCGAGAACCAGGGCGGCGACAAGTACGGCTGGTCCGGCGTGCTGCGCGGCGCGTCGCTGGTCTTCTTCGCTTACATCGGCTTTGAAGCCACCTCTACCGCCGCACAGGAATCGAAGAACCCGCAGCGCGACATGCCCATCGGCACGCTCGCCTCGCTGGGCATCTGCACGGTGCTCTACATCGCGATGGCAGCGGTGCTGACCGGCCTCGTGCCGTTCGGCCAGCTCGGCACGGCGGAGCCGGTCGTCACCGCCATCCGCCAGCACCCGGAACTCAACTGGCTGCGCGGCCTCGTGGAGATCGGCGCACTGATCGGCCTGTCCTCGGTCGTGCTGGTGATGATCATCGCGCAGCCGCGCATCTTCATGATCATGGGGCGCGACGGCCTGTTGCCGAAAGTGTTCACCACCATCCATCCGAAGTACCGCACGCCGCACCTCAACACGGTCATTACCGGCGTCGGCATCGCGGCGCTCGCTGCGGTGTTCCCGTTGAACCTGCTTGGCGACCTGACTTCGATGGGTACGCTTGTCGCGTTCTGTGCGGTATGCATCGGTGTGCTGATCCTTCGCCACACCTCACCTGATACACCGCGTACATTCCGCGTTCCGTTCGCCTGGGTGACGTGCTCACTCGGTGTGCTCAGCTGCATCGGACTGCTGTATTCGCTTGGCCTGCGCAACTGGGTTTTGCTGGGTGTGTGGACCGCGCTGGGCGTGATCGTTTACTTCGCTTACAGCTTCCGGCACAGCAAGAATCGTCGCCCTGGATGACCCCTGTCGCGCGCAAGCGCGCTCCTACAACGTTGCGTTAACATTTCATGTTAAATGATTGTTTTTGCGACGAAATGCGCAGAAACACCGTCGTCATTTAACTGCCATTGGCCGGTCGCGCCCCGAGGGGAGTATGATCCCGGTTCCGTGGGTAAATCACTTGGCAGTGGGCCCCGGATTGCCGCCCAGCGCGTCAGGCGGGTCAGCTCCTCGGCCTGGCGCGCTTGGGCAGCATTTTGTGCGTTCCCTTGAACGCCGCGCATGAAAAAGGCCAGCCCTTCGGCTGGCCTTTCTTTTTGGGCCGTCGGCCAGCCGACGGGTCAGATCATGACCGCGTGAGACACGCACCAGCCCTTCGCTGCCACGGCCTTACCCGGGAACAGCTGGCAGGGACCCCAGGCCGCACCGGCCTTGCCCTGGTAAAAGTTACAGTTGAAACAAGCATCGCCCGGGCTCTTCTTGCCCGCCGCCTTGCTACCGTCCTCGACGTACTTCAGGGCGGATGCCGTGGGGTCGGAGGGCGAGAGGTGCGGCAGGTCCTGGGCCTGGCCAACGCGCGGCAGGCTGCCGAGCACCGCGGCGGCGGCGACGGAGCCCGCTGCAGCCTTCAGGAAGCGGCGGCGGCCTTCGGTGGTGTCGTTGTCATACTGCGCCATGGAGCTGCCTCATGCGTGGGGATAGCTGTCATCGTACGCAAAACCGGAAAACGGAATGGTTCGCACTACGCCAGCGCGCCCTTCAAAGGGCTGTAAACACCCCCATGTTATAGTCGCCGCCTGATTTAGCCGTCCAAATCCATGACCAAGAACCTCGACCACATCGATCCGGCGTTGCTCGCCTCCCACGCCGATGCCATCGCCGATGCCGCCCGCGAACTCGCGGCCTTCGGCTGGACGCCCGCGACCAGCAGCAACTTCTCCATGCGCCTGGACGATAACCTCGCGGCCATCACCATCTCCGGCCGCGACAAGGGCCGCCTGGGCCGCGACGACATCATGGTCGTGGACATGGAGGGCAAGGCCGTGGGCAGCGATAACCGCCCGTCCGCGGAGACCGGCCTGCACACGCAGGTCTACAAGCGCTTCCCGGAAGCCAACGTCGTCCTGCACACCCACTCCCGCACGCAGAGCGTCGCCTCGCGGCTGTTCGCCGCCGAAGGGTGCGTACACCTCGAGGGCTGGGAGTTGCAAAAGGCGATCGCCGGCTACACCACGCATGAAAGCGTGCTCGATATCCCCGTCTTCCCCAACACCCAGCACATGCCGGAACTCGAGGCCCAGGTCGATGCGTGGATCGACAGCGGCAAGCCGCTGTACGCCTACCTGATCAATGGCCATGGCATTTACACCTGGGGCCGCGACATGGCGGAAACCCGCCGCCACCTCGAGGCCCTCGAATTCCTGCTGGGCTGCGAACTCGACCTCCGGAGGCTTTCCCCATGAGCCGTCTACGCATCTACGACGACGCCAACCATGACACGCCGATCGGTGTCTTCACCGATCACGCGGCGATCGCCGCCGAACTCAACGCTATCGGCGTGCGTTTCGAGCAGTGGGAGGCCAGCCAGCCGATCGAGCCGGGCGCTTCGCAGGAAGAGGTGATCGCCGCCTATAGGGGCGACATCGATCGGTTGATGAAGGAAAACGGCTACCAGGCCGTCGACGTCATCAGCCTCAAGCCCGACAACCCCGATCGCGCCGCCTTCCGTTCGAAATTCCTGAACGAGCACACCCACAGCGAAGATGAAGTCCGCTTCTTCGTCGCGGGCGCCGGCCAGTTCACCCTGCACAAGAACGGCAAGGTGTACGAAGTGCTCTGCGAGAAGGGCGATCTGATCGGCGTGCCCGATGGCACCCGCCACTGGTTCGACATGAGCGTCTCGCCCTACTTCGTGGCGATCCGCCTGTTCACCAATGTCGAGGGCTGGGTCGCCAGCTTCACCGGCGAGGACATCGCGGAGCGTTTCCCGCGCATGGATCCCCACCCGTCCGCGACCGCGCTCGCGTCGTAAAGCCGTCCCGGCTCGGCTATCCTGCGGATCTCCCCGATCCGCAGGCAGTCCCCCATGTCCGATATCCGCGCCGTCCTCACCGACATCGAGGGCACCACCAGCTCGATCGACTTCGTGAAGGACGTGCTGTTCCCGTACGCCCGCCGGCACCTGCCGGCCTTCGTCGAGACCCATGCCGACGAGCCCGAGGTGCAGCACTGGCTGCATGAGGCGGCGAAAGAGGCCGGCCTCGTCGAAGCCTCGCGGACGGAGATCATCGACCTGCTGATCCGCTGGATCGACGAGGACCGCAAGGCCACGCCGCTCAAGGCGCTCCAGGGCATGATCTGGCGCGAGGGCTACGAGGCGCAGGCCTATGTCTCGCACATGTACCCGGAAGTCGCGGACCGGCTCAAGGCGTGGCACGCGCAGGGCCTGGCGCTCTACGTGTACTCCTCCGGCTCCGTTCCCGCGCAGAAGCTGATGTTCGGCTTCAGCGAGAGCGGCGACCTGACCCCGCTGTTCTCCGGCTACTTCGATACCCAGACGGGCCACAAGCGCGAGGTGGAGTCCTACCGCCGCATCGCCGAGGCGATCGGCCTTGCACCGTCGCAGGTGCTGTTCCTCTCCGACATCCGCGAGGAGCTCGACGCCGCGCGCGCCGCAGGCATGCAGACCACGCACCTGATCCGCCCGCCGCTGCCCATGCTCGATGCAGGCCATCCGGCCGTGGCGGATTTCAATGCCATCCAGCCTTGATCCGCGCCGCCGCACGGCGATCTACACCCTCGCCGGCTTCATTGTCGGCGCCCTGCTGACGGCGACGATCCTCCATTTCGGGCCGCGACCGGTCGTCACCGGGCTGGCCAGGCCCGCCGCAGCGCCGGTATCGGCGACGACGGTACCGGGCACCGGTACCGCTGGCGTCGCCCACGCCACGACCACCGGAGCCAAGCCGGCGCACGCCGCCTCGGCCCCCGCGGCGGACGCGACCGTCGCCGATGCGGAACCCGACACCGGCGACGACCAGGCCCTGCAGCTCGATGCCAGCGACTGGCCCGAAACCGCACCCTCGCCCGAGCAGGTGTTCACCGCCCAGCCCACGGCCGTCCACGCCGCCCTCGGCAGGCTGGCGAAGCGCACGCCCGGCAAGCCCAACGTCTACGCGGTGGCCTTTGGCGCGGATGGCGCCGAAGATGTCTTCCGCAACGAGGCCGAGTACCTCGATACGCTGGTGACATCGCGGTTCGGCAGCCCGAACCATACGCTGGTCCTGGAAAACAACCCGGCGACGCTCGCGACCCGGCCCCTGGCCAGCTGGAGCAACCTCGAAGCCGGCCTCGATGGCCTCGCGAAGGTCATGAACCCGAAGGAGGACATCCTCCTCGTCTACGTGGCGACCCACGGCGGCAGCGACCACAGCCTGCTGGTCGACATGGACCCGATCCCGCTGGACCAGCTCGACCCCGACGGGCTCGCCCAGATCCTGGCGAAGCATGCTTTCCGCTGGAAGGTGGTGGTGGTGAACGCCTGCTATTCGGGCGGCTACCTGCCGAAACTGCGTGGCGACGGCACGCTGGTCATGGCCTCCGCGCGCAGCGACCGCACGTCGTTCGGCTGCGGCACCGATTCGGATATCACCTATTTCGGCCGCGCCTGGCTGGCCGATGGGCTCAATGCCACGCCGGACTTCATCGAGGCTTTCGACAAGGCGAAGGTGGAGATCGCGGCGTGGGAAAAGAAGGACGCCGTGACCCCGTCGGAACCGCAGATCGACATCGGCGCCGGCATTGCCGACAAGCTGAAGGCGTGGGAGAAGATCGCGAAAATCGGGCCGGCCGTACCGTTCAAGCCGGCCCCGAAATAGTTACATCGCGTCCGTGTTCAACACGAACGCGTCGGCATCCATCCACGCCGGGAAGCGTTCGCGGTGTGCCAGAAGCGGCGCGGGATCCATCGTGACGGTGACCACCTGCTCCACCGGGCCGAGCTCGACCAGCGGCTCGCCCACGGGATCGATGATGGCGCTGTCGCCGCTGTACGGGTGGTTGTTGCCGTCCACGCCGACGCGGTTCACGCCGATCACATACGCCAGGTTCTCGATGGCCCGCGCGCGCAGCAGCGTGCGCCAGGGCCCGCGGCGAGGCGACGGCCAGTTCGCGACGAACAGCGCCAGGTCGTAATCCATGCCACCCGCGGCCGCCTCGTTGCGGCCGTTACGCAGCCACACCGGGAAACGCAGGTCGTAACAGACCTGCGGCAGGATCCGCCAGCCGTTCAGCTCGACGATGAGCCGTTCGCGGCCGCCGCCATAGCGGGTATGTTCGCCCGCCATGCGGAACAGGTGGCGCTTGTCGTAGGTGACCAGCTCGCCATTCGGCGACACCCACATCAGCCGGTTGTAGACCGTGTCGCCTTCGCGGATGACCAGGCTGCCGGTGATCGTCGCATTGACCTCGATGGCCAGGGCGCGCAGCCACGCGACGCTCTCGCCGTCCATCGTCTCCGCGTTCGCCAGCGTGTCGTTGGTGAAACCGGAGAGGAAGGTCTCCGGCAACACGAACAGGTCGCTGCGCGGCGCGGTACGTACCAGGTGGCCGTAGTACTCGCGGTTCGCGGGTGCATCGTGCCAGCGCGTGGCGCCCTGGACGAGGGAGACGGTCAGAGTTTGCACAGGAGCTCCGCGGCGGCTTCCATCGTGGCATCGTTCTTGGCGAAGCACAGGCGGACCAGGCGGGTATCCGGCGCCGTTTCATAGAACGGGCTGAGCGGGATCGCCGCCACGCCGCCCTCGCGGACCAGCCATTCACTGAAGTTGATGTCGTCGGTGTCGCGGATGGCGCTGTAGTCCACCAGTTGGAAGTAACCACCCGGCACGTCGAGCAGCTTCAGCCGCGACGGGGCCAGCAGCTCGCGGAAGCGGTCGCGCTTGGCCTGGTAGAACGCCGGCAGTTCGAGGTAATGCTCGGGCGTGGATTCGAGGAACTCGGCGAACGCCCACTGCGCGGGGTTGAACGTGCAGAACGTCAGGTACTGGTGCACCTTGCGGAACTCGGCCGTCAGCGCCTTCGGCGCCACGGCGTAGCCGACCTTCCAGCCAGTGCAGTGGTAGGTCTTGCCGAAGGACGACACGACGATGCTGCGAGCGGCCAGCTCCTCGTGGCGCAGCACGCTCTGGTGCTCGGCGCCATCGAACACGATGTGCTCGTAGACCTCGTCGGACAGCACGACGATCGGGGTGTTGCGCACGATCGCCGCCAGCTCGTCGAGGTCGGCGCGCGAGATCACGGCACCCGAAGGATTGTGCGGCGAGTTCACCAGGATCATGCGGGTCTTCGGCGTGATCGCCTCGCGCACGCGCTGCCAGTTGATCCCGAACGACGGGACCTCGAGCGGGATATGCACCGCAACGGCGCCCTGCAGCTCGATCGCCGGCTCGTAGCTGTCATAGCACGGGTCGAACACGATCACTTCATCGCCGGCGCGCACGACGGCGGCGATGGCCGAGAACAGCGCCTCGGTGGCACCGGAGGTGACGGTAACCTCGGTATCCGGGCTCACCCGGTGGCCGTACAGGCGCTCGGTCTTCAGCGCGATCTGTTCACGCAGCTTCGCGATGCCGACGCCCGGCGCGTACTGGTTCTTGCCTTCGGCCATGGCACGGGTGATCGCCTCGCGCAGCGGTTCCGGCGGCTCGAAGTCCGGGAAACCTTGGCCGAGGTTCACGGCCTTGTGCTCCAGCGCGAGCTGGCTCATGACACTGAAGATGGTCGTGCCGACCTTCGGAAGCTTGGTCTCGATCTGCATCGAACGCCCTTATTCGTTTGGACGGCCAAACGCGGCCGTATTTTCCGATCCTAGCATGCGGCGCATGGCGATCGCCCCCCTGCTGTCCGGGTCATCGGCCACCTTCTGGCAGTCCTTGTGGAATTCGGCCTGGGCCTTGGGCAGGCGCTCGGCGAGGAAATCCACGAAGCTGCGCACCGCCGGCAGCAGGCCACGGCGGCTCGGGTACACGAAATGCAGCGTGCCCTGCGCCGTGGTGTACTCCGGCAGCACCCACTCCAGCTGGCCATTGCTGAGCAGGGGCGCGCAGTAGTCCTCGGGCAGCAGCGCCACGCCGCAGCACTGCAGGGCCGCCGAGATCAGCACGGTGAAGTCGCCGCTGACCAGGCGCGGCTTCACTTCCACCGCGGCCTTCTTCCCGGCCGGGTCGACCAGTTCCCATACCTGCGCGCCTTCGTGCTCGTACATGCTCAGCGCGGGCAGCTGGGCCAGTTCTTCCAGCGTTTTGGGTCGACCGTGGCTGTCCAGGAACTTGGGGCTGGCGACGAGGAGGCTGCGGGCATAGCCGATGCTGCGCAGGACCAGCGTGGCGTCGGTGTCGAGCTTCTCGCGCACGCGCACCGCCACGTCGTAGCCCTCGCCGATCAAATCCACGCGGCGGTTGGTCGCGGTCAGGCGGATCTGCACCTTGGGATGCTCCAGCATGAAGGCCGGCAGCATCGGCCCCACGATGTTCTGCGCGATGGAGATGGGGCAGCTGATCCGCACGATGCCGCGCGGCTCCGTGCGCAGCTCGTCCACCGCATCCTGGGCCGCCTTGGCCTCTTCGAGGACGGCGCGGCAATGCTGGTAGAAGCGCTCGCCGATCTCGGTGACGACGAAGCGCCGGGTCGTCCGCTGGAGCAGGCGGACCCCGAGCCGGTCCTCCAGCTGCGCGATGCGCTTGGACAGGCGCGATTTCGGGATCCCCAGGGCGCGGCCGGCGGCTGAAAAGCCCCCGTGCTCGACCACCGAGGCGAAGAAATAGAGATCGTTCAGGTCTTGCAGGGCGCCTTCCATCAGGGCGTTCCTCAGTCGTTTCCTATCCGGAACAATCAGTCTACTCCATGCCGACTAATCAAGTGATTGTCCGAAGCGTACCTTTTCTCCCATTCCCGCTGCCTGCGGGACCGACGAAAAGAGGACCTGCCATGAAACTCCTGCATATCGACGCCAGCGCCCTGGGCGCCCATTCCGTCTCGCGCGGCCTGACCCAGGCCATCGTCTCGGAGTTCGTGAACAACCACCCCGGCACCGAGGTCACCTACCGTGACCTGCACGCCGCCCCGCTCGCCCACTGGGGCCTGCCGGCCGGTGAAGACGACCCGAATGCCGCCGAAGCGGCGAAGGTCCTGGAAGAATTCCTCGCGGCGGACGTCGTTGTCGCCGGTGCGCCGATGTACAACTTCAGCATCACCAGCTCGCTGAAGGCCTGGATCGACCGCATCCTGGTCGCCGGCAAGACCTTCCGCTACACCGCGGCCGGCCCGGAAGGCCTGGCGGGTGGCAAGCGCGCGATCATCGCCTCGTCGCGTGGTGGCATCTACACCGCCGGCCCGGCGGCCGGCATGGACTTCCAGGAACCGTACCTGCGTTCGGTGCTGGGCTTCATCGGCGTGACCGATGTCGAGTTCGTCCGCGCCGAAGGCGTCGCGATGAGCGACGACCACAAGGCCAAGGCCGTTGAATCGGCGACCGCCGGCATCGGCGGCCTGATTCGCAAGGCGGCGTAAAACCACTAGCACAGGGTGCGCTCCCTCGTAGGAGCGCACCCTGTGCGCGACGCCCTTCGCGAAACCGCTCGAAACCCGAGACCGCGCATCGAAAGATGTCGCCCACAGGGTGGGCTCCTACACATCACTTCGCGCAGCGACGCGTCTGAGGGTCAGCTACCCTGCTTACCCGGCTTATCCTTCGGCATGTTCTGGTGTTCCTTCGGGTGTCCTTCACCCGGGATCTTTTCCTTGCCGCTGCGGGGTTTCGGGTTCTCTTCCTTGTAACCCGGGGTTTCCTGTTTCCCGTCGTTGGTCATCACGTTCACCTCCTTAGTGCCGCTGCTGGCACGCGGCGTGGCCGCACTCGCATGCGCCACCGACGTTCTGCTCTTCCGCCGCCATGCGGCAGGCTTCACTGCAGAAGTCACGCGACACCGGAACCTGGCATCCACAGCCGGCATGGTCGCAGGGCTTGGTCGATTCGTTCATTACGCGCCTCCTGACGTCAACGCACCCCGCAGCCTGCGCGGCAGCGCGTCTATTTTTCGTCACCGGCAAGCATGTTTTCCTGCGCATCCCGCGCCGCCCAGCCATGGGCCTCGACCAGCAGCCCGCTGAGGCTACGCACGTCCTGCAGGTTGTGTTCAGCCACGCGGACCAGATCCGTCGCCGAACCCCCACGCAAATACGTGAGCCATGCCCGCGGCGCCTCCGAGCCCGGCAGGTCATCCTCGCGAACAATGCGCAGCAGCTTGCGTTCGGCCGTCTGCATCTTGCAGTTCTCCCATACCTGTCGATACCGGCGCCGCATCGGGTGTAGCAGGTCGACGTGCACCAGGCCGGTCAGCGGATTGGCCAGGCGGGCAAGGCGGTAGCGGGTCGCGAGCAACGGCGCATCGTAGGATTTGCCGTTGTAGCTCACCAACACCGTGTCCGGGTGCACCCAGCGGGCGAACTCGGTAAGCATGGCGCTTTCGGCAGCCATGCTCGTCATGTACAGCTGACGCACGCGCAGGTGGCCGTTGAACCAGTCCGCCGCACCGATCATGAAGGCGCGCGTGCCGGTGCCGCCGGCGAGCCCCGTCGTTTCGGTATCGAAGTGCAGCAGGCGTTCACGGCGTGCCGTGGTGAGGCGGGCGAACGTGAGGTCGAATTCGGCCGGCGGCTCCGGCCACGCGCTCGTGTGCTCGAGGTATCGCAGGCCCGGGGCGATTTCCTCGCCGGGGACATCGCGTGTCACGGAGCGGGGCGCGACAGGGCGCACGAGGCCGAGGCGCTGGCGCACGCCGGCCATGCGGCGCAAGGCGTCGAGGCCGATGCCGCCCTGTGGGAGCGCGCTTGCGCGCGATGGGGCTGGCGGCGACTCCATCGCGCGCAAGCGCGCTCCCACAGGGGGCGTGGACTGCGGTGGGTCCATCGCGCGCGAGCGCGCTCCCACGGGCGTCGGTGTGGGGGCGGGTTGTGTCGCGCCGGCCTGTTTGCGCAGGGCCGCGAGTTTTGCGGCGAGGTCGCTCACGCGGCTGCGCCCAGTAATTCGAGCACCTTCGCTGCCAGGGCCTTGGGCGTCAGGTCACGCTGTTCGTCCGCGGCCAGCACCGGGCCGACGCATGCCGGGCAACCGGCCTTGCACTCGCAGCCCTGCACGGTGGCCAACGCGTGGCGCACCAGTTCCGGCGCACGGCGGAACAAGGGCTCGCTGAGGCCGACGCCACCGGGGAAGTTGTCGTAGAGGTACACCGTAGGCAGGAAGCGCTCGAAGGCATCCGGCAGCGCCAGCGAGCCATCCGGCGCACGGATCTGCCCTCGCCCGCCGGCATCCACCTGCGCCGACCAGCCGCCGTCACCCGAGCCCACCGCCTTCTGCAGGTCGCGCGGCTCGGCCATCACCGCGACGATCGCCGCGGTATGCAGCGCGTACGCGGCGCCGAGGAAGCCATCGAGCGCATGCTGGCGCGAGCGGAACACCTCATCGAGCACGGCCTGCGGCAACTGCCACCAGACCGCGGTGGAGTGCAGTTCCTGGTCGGGCAGGTTCACCGGGCCATAGCCGATGTTCTCGTGGGTGTAATAGCGGATCTTCTTGTAGCCCGACACGCGGCGCACGACGTGCACCTCGCCGTGCCGTGCCGTGCCCTCCCCCGCGTTCGCGCCATCGAAGCACTCCAGTTCCTTGAGCTTCGTGTAGTCGATCGCATCGGTGTAGTAGTCGACATGCGTGCGCGTGCAGTACGCCTTGCGCCCTTCCCAGTCCAGGCGCTCCACCTGGTAGGGCACGCTCTGGATCATGTGGATGGCGCCTTCGTAAAGCGTAAGCGCCGCAGCGGAGTAGTCGACTTCCGCAATGATCGCCTGGCGCCCCTCGGTGCGATCGACGACGACAAAATTCCCGTCCGCCACCGAGCGCAGGCTCACCGCATTCGCGGGATAGCTGTCAGCGATCCATTCCCAGCGATCGCCCTCGCGATGCAGGACCTCAGCTTCCTGGAGCACCTGCAGGTAGGGCTCGGCGTCGTTTGGACCGAACGGATCGGCGCCGACGAACGGCAGCTCGAACGCGGCGCAGCGGATGTGGTCCAGCAGGATCAGCGGCTGGTCGGGCTGGATGCGCGCGTGCTCGGGACTGGCCTCGGTAAGGAACGCCGGGTGCCGCATCAGGTACTGGTCCAGCGGCGCACTGGTCGCGACGAGCACGCCCAGCGAAGGCTGCTGCCGGCGTCCGGCACGACCGAAACGCTGCCAGGTGGCGGCGATGGAACCGGGATAGCCATTGAGGACAACGGCATCCAGGCTGCCGATATCCACCCCGAGCTCCAGCGCCGAGGTGGAGACGATGCCATCCACGTTACCCGCGCGCATCTCGCGCTCCACCTCGCGCCGCTCGGTGGGCAGGTAGCCACCGCGGTACGCCCGGATGCGCGGGGCCTTGCGCCCGTCATGGTCGAACACATCCTTCAGGTACTTCGTCAGCACTTCGACCATGAGCCGCGACTGCGCGAAGACCAGCGTCTTCATCTTCGCCTTGATCGCCACCCGCGCGATCAGGTTGGTCTGCGAGCGCGCCGAGGCACGCAGGCCCAGGTCCGGATTCACCACCGGCGGATTCCACAGCAGCACGTGCTTGTCGCCACTGGGCGCACCACTCTCCGCTACGGTCAGCACCTCGTCCTCGATCAACGCTTCGGCATGCTCCGTGGCGTTGCCGATCGTGGCCGAGCACAGGATGAATTGCGGCTGCACGCCGTAGAACGCGCAGATGCGCTTCAGCCGACGGAGCACGTTGGCGAGATGCGACCCGAACACACCGCGATACGTGTGGATCTCATCAATCACCACGTAGCGCAGGTTCTCGAAGAACTGCGCCCACTTGGTGTGATGGGGCAGGATCGCCTGGTGCAGCATGTCGGGGTTGCTGACCACGACGTCGCCGTGCAGGCGGATGGCCTGGCGCGCGTCGCCCGGGGTGTCGCCATCGAAGGTGAACGCCTTCACGCCCAGGTCGCCTGCGCGGTTGAGCTCCAGGAGTTCGGCCACCTGATCCTGGGCCAGCGCCTTGGTCGGGAACAGGTATAGCGCCTTGGCCCCGGCTTCCAGCACCGAAGACACCACCGGCAGCGTGTAGCACAGGGTCTTGCCCGAGGCCGTCGGCGTCGCGACCAGCACGTTGCGACCGGCGCGCGCGCCGTCCCAGGCTTGCTGCTGGTGCGAGTACAGCCTTTCGATGCCGCGTGCGGCCAGGGCAGTCGCCAGTGGCGCGGGCAGATCGTCCGGCAACGGCACGAAACGCCCCTCCCGGCCGAATACGGTAAAGGCCGAGGCCACCCGGTCGGCGTACTTGTCCGAGAGCCGGTGCGCCAGCGTCCGGCCATCGTGGAGGGTGGCGAGGGCCGCATCGGCCTCGTCGGTGCGCTTTGCTTGGAGGTAGGCGGCCATGGCGAGGTCGGGCGGAGAGCGGGCCCCGTTTATGCCTCGCCCCCGTCTCACATCCTGCGACAGCCTGCTCAGCCGGCGGTGGCGGCCTCGCCCGGCACCGGTTCGAACCGCCAGTTGCCGTTTTCGTCCTCTACCTTGATCTCCGCGTCCTGGCCCGGCTGCGCCCGGATCGAGGCGACCAGCTGGTGCGCGTGGCGCAGGGCCTCGTCTTGGGACGCGAACTGGCCGACCAGGTCGGCGTTGCGGCGCACGATCCACTGCCCGCGTGGCGCGGCGTTATACGGCAGGTAAAAGATGATCCGCACCGGGTAGCTCCGCATGGGAGGGCCCGTTGCCCTCCATGCCCCGACCGTAGGGGCGCCTTCGTCGCGGAGGCGTTACGGCAAGGTGGCTGGGATGGTCACGTCAGCCGGAATAGGCATTGCGGGCGGCTGCCAGCCAGCCAGCGTGCTGGCAGCCCTTTTCCATCGCGGCATCGACGGCCGCGCGCTCGTCCAGGAATTCCTCGAGCAGCGTGATCATGACGAAGTCGCGCGGGCCGGCATGCGCCAGCTCCACGATATAGGCCGACTTCCACAGGCCGGTGGCGTGGCGAAGCGTGCGTACCTCTACGCAGTACTGGCCTACGATGCGCCGGTGCATGTCACGGAACTCCCATCGGGCGACGCGTTGCGTTAGGCCGATTCTTGCGCCTTCGCGTCGCCGATGACAAGCGTCATCTGAATGCTCAGGCCTTGGGCGGCGCCGCGGCCGCGAGGCCCTCGCCGCTCGCCGGGATGGAGAACGACTTCGACTCGCCCTGGCCCACCGTGGCATCGGCCTCGACCCGGTCGCTGCTGCATGCGCCATGCGGCATGACGGTCAGCTTGCGGGCGCCCGAGGGGACGTGGAGCACGAGCTGCTGGCCGATTTCCATGTCGGCGACGACCTTGTCATCCACGTACACGGCGCTCGAGCAGCCGGCGCCCCACAAGCCCTGCTCACGGACGACCGTCAGGGTCGCATCGCCATCGGACGGGTTCTGGTAGTCGAACGTGGTGCTGGACAGCACGTCGTGGATGCCGACGTGGCGCTCGTTCTGGGTGGCGCAGCCGGTGATCAGGACGAGGCCGGCAATGGCGAGGTAACGCATGGCGTGGAACTCCTTGGGGGACCTGCCCAGCATTCTTTCGCAGATGTGCAACCCGGGTGAAGTGCCGTGACGCGCTTTCCACGCGCCGACCCGAACAATGCCGCCCCCAATGCCCCCAAGGAAGTCCCGCCATGGCCAGCCGCGACTGGATCGAGATCGAATCGTTCGAAGCCGTCGACGACATCGGGGTCTTCGACCGCCCGGACATCCCCAGGCTTGAGGCAATTCTTAGCGGCGCCCCGGAACGCGAGTGGCAGCAGTTCTTCGCCGTGCGTGCCCGGGCCCTCGAACAGAACCAGCCCGGCCTGCGCATGGAGATCCTCGCGGATCGCCTCGGCTTCCATACCCGCGCCAGCCACATCGAGGAGACCTGCCGGCTGGTGAACGATGCCGTCCAGGGCACCAACCACGACTACGCGGCACAGAAAGCCGCCGAGGAAAGGCGGATCGCCGACCGCGACGCCGAGGTCCGCGAGCTGATGTCGAAGGTCAAGGAGATCAATTCGGACTGGCCGCCTGAAAAAGGCGCGGAATGACTTGCGCGAGCCCCGCCCGGCGGGGATAGACTGCGCCATGAACAATCGCCCCGATGCCCTCGTATTCGATCGTGCCAGCATGGTGGCGGAAACCGTCGCGATGGTGCTCGACGATGCGGGATACGCCGCCCGTGCGACGGTGACCTATCGGGACGCCAAGCGGGCGTTCCAGAACATGCCCGACCTCTCCCTGCTGGTCATCCACGCCGACACGCCAGGCGAGCGCCGGGGCACCGCGCTCATCCAGGCCGTGCTCCGCGAGCGGCCGAAAACGGCCATCGTGGTCGTATCCAGTCGTCTTCCGCAGGACCTCGAGCCGTTTCCGCTCAGTGCCGTCTTCCTCGAGAAGCCGTTCGACCGCGACCAGCTGCTGGGCGCGATCGACAACGCCAGGGAGCGCCGGCCCCGCGCAGGGCGCTAGCGCTCCAGGCGGTGCAGCGACTCGCGGGCCATGCGCCAGCCCTCGGAAAGCGCCATCTTCTGTGAATCGTACGAGACGCCACCGCTGTCGCTGGTGTCGATGATGGTCGTCCCGTCGCGGGCGAACACGCGGTAATCCCAGGTGTAACGTGGCACATCGTGGGTGCTGCTATCGCGCAGGCACTCGACGTCGATGCGGGATTCTTCGTCCAGGTCATGGCCCATGGCACGCTCCTCCGGCTGTCGGGAGGTTGAGTGCAGCAAGGTCGATATAAAAAGGGCGCGAATACGACGGAAAAAATCCGTCGCCCGTGCGGCGGAGGGTTCCCGATGTGATCGGCGTCGCCGGGATGGCATGCCGGAAGAAGACCACCCGGGTATGCTCGGGCCATGTGCGGACGCTATGCCACCTATGGGCCAGCCAGCATGTCGCGGGAGGCCCGCGACGTCCTCGAGCGCCTGGAGCTCGACCTGTCGAGCGAAATCAACCAGCGCGAGGATCGCTTCAACATCGCGCCCACCCAGCGCGCGCTCGTGGTGACGGCCGGCGACGCCGCCCATGCGGAGGTCGGCTTCTTCCGCTGGGGCCTGGTGCCCTCCTGGGCGAAGGACACCTCGATCGGGGCCCGCACGATCAACGCCCGGCGCGAGGGCCTCGCGGAGAAGCCCGCGTTCCGCGCCGCGGCGAAGAAGCGGCGCTGCCTTGTGCCCGCCTCCGGCTATTTCGAGTGGCAGGGCGAGAAAGGCAGCAAGCAGCCGTACTTCATCCGGCCGCCGGACGGCAGCCTGCTGATGTTCGCGGGGTTATGGGAAGTATGGCGTGGCGAGGACGGCGAGCCGTTGCGCAGTTACACGATCATTACCGGCGAGCCCGGCAAGGTCGGCGGCGATATCCACGACCGCCAGCCGGTGATCCTGGCGCCCGACGCCTGGGAGGACTGGCTGTTCGCGCCCCCTGACGTGGCGCTGCCGCTGCTGGAGGCGGCGAACGAACCGGAGCTGGTGTACTACCCGGTGCCGAAAGCGGTGGGGTCGCCGAAGAACGATGACGCTTCGTTGGTGGAGCCCGCACCGTAACGCTGTGACCGGCCAAAAGCCTGTGGGAGCGCGCTTGCGCGCGATGGGTGCTTGCCGCGACCCCATCGCGCGCAAGCGCGCTCCTACGACAAGCCGGTTACAGGCAGGAAATCGCTTCGTCGCGGTAGGCGCCGTCGTATTCGCGGCCCTTCTTGAACTTCTGGATTTCGTACATCACCACCTGCGCGCCAGCGCCATTGGCGGTGACTTCCAGGCGCTCGTGCTTGCCGTCGTCGCTGGCCGTGACCACGCCCTTGTCGTCCTTCGCGTCGCCCTTCGCGTCCTTCGTCAGCGCCTGCCACTTCGGCACCACGCACTGGACGTAGGCCGGCACGGACTTGCCCGTCTTGCTGCTGAGCTTGGGCAGGGTGTCTTTCATGCCGCTGGTGGCGCAGCCGGCCAGGAGGAGGCAGCCGGCGATCGCAAGAACGTGTTTCATGCTGGATTCCACGGTAAGGTTCCCGGGATTCTAGCCGACCGCGCGCCCGGGCATCAGGTCCCCGCGCGCGCCACGCTGTCCGCCTCGGCACGGGCGAGCTGGTTGGTGTTGCACTTCAGGTAGCTCGACGAACCCAGCCACTTCTTGTCCGGGTAGTACGAGAAGACCATCTGGCCACCCTTCAGCGCATCGATGAGCTTGTGGGCCACGGCCGTGCTCACCGCCGGGCAACCCCAGCTGCGGCCGATGCGGCCGGCGGCGCGGGCCATGGTCTCGCTCACGTAGGCGGCGCCATGGATCACGATGGCGCGGGCCAGCGCATTGCTGTTCACGCCGGGCTCCAGGCCCGTCATGCGCAGCGAGTAGCCGTTCTTGCCCATGTAGGTGTCGGAGGTACGGAACAGGCCGATGCTCGACGCCAGGCTGTTCGGCGCGTTCGAGAATTTCGTGCTGTCGGCGTCGCCACTGTTCTTGCCATGGGCCACCAGCTCCTGGAACAGCAGCTTGCGGTTCACCGTATCGAACACCCACAGCCGCGGCTGCGAGGACGGCTTCGAATAATCGATGACCGCCAGGCGGTTCGAAGGCGCACCGCCCTGGCTTTGCGCGCACTCGGCTGCCTCGACGGCAAGTCCGATCACCTTGGGGTCAGCGGAGGGGGCCAGTTTGGCCAGCGCGGCGCCGAGCGAGTCGGCGGCATGTGCATTTAGCGGGAGGAAAGCGACTACACCGAGCAGCGGTGCGGACGCTAATAGCGTACGGATCGTTCGGATCATCAGGCCAGCCGGGGGACTACAGATTCCTCGATCCTAACGTGGTGATCATTTACTGACCACAACATCGTCACATCTCTGCCCTTCATATATGTGAAAGGGTGAAGGAATCACCGCAGAAAAAACTGGAAGCAATAGATAATGACTATGGAAAAGCGGTTTACCAGCACCTTCGCCACGTTTGTCGTGGCGCTCACGATCCCGTTGTGTGCCAAGGCCCAGAGCCCCTCCCCCACAGTCTCGGCCGCCAATCCTCCACCAATCGTCGCGCCCGCGCCGGGCTCATCCGTCAGCGTCACCCTGCCGCAGCCGCCCGATGACCCGGCGGCCCAGGCCATCTATGCGCGGATCGTGGCGATGGCGCCGATCCAGGGCGGCCCGCTCACCCGGCAGGAAGCCGCGATCGGCCAGGCCCTCTCCGACTTCTATACCCAGCGCCACTACGCGCCGGCGTGGTCGGACAGCAATAACGTCGATCAATTGTTCGCCGGCCTCGCTTCCATGGAGGGTGATGGGCTGCTGCCGCAGGATTACGGCCTGGATGCCCTCCGCAACATCTGGCAGGCTGCCGGGTTCAAGGACGCCAGCCCTGCACAACATGCCGATTTCGACCTTATGGCGACCCGGGCGTACATGACGGCCCTGGTCCAGCTCGCGCGAGGCAAGGTCGATCCGTCCCGGCTGGATCCGGTCTGGAACATCGACCCGCTCGCCATCGATCCGCAGCAGGGCTTGTCCATGCTGGAGACCTCGATCGACGAGCGCTCGGTGGACCAGGCCTTCGGCATGGCGCGACCCCAACACCCGCTCTACGCGAAGCTGCGTGATGGCCTCGCGCGGCTGCGTGATGCCGCCAGCCACGGCGACTGGCCCACGGTCCCCGAGGGTCCCTCACTGAAGCCCGGCATGAAGGATCCCCGCGTCGCGGCGTTGCGTGCCCGCCTGGTGGCCGGCGATTACCTCGACCCGACGCTCGCCCACGGCGAGCACTACGACAACGCCGTGACCGATGCGGTCAAGCGCTTCCAGCAGGACCACTACCTCGACGTCGACGGCGCGGTGGGCGCCGATACGCTGGCGGCGCTCAACGTGCCCCTGGCGCAACGCATCGGCCAGGTTCGCGCCAACCTGGAGCGCGCGCGCTGGTTGCTGCACGCCCTGCCCGGCACCTTCGTGGTCGTCGACGTCGCGGGCTTCAAGATCAGCTACTACCGCGATGGCAATCCGGTCTGGAACTCCCGCGTGCAGGTCGGCAAGCCGTACCGGAGCACGCCGATCTTCCGCTCGCAGATCACCTACGTCACCTTCAACCCGACCTGGACGATCCCCCCGACGATCCTGAAGAACGATGTGCTGCCGAAGATCCGCGCGAACCGCGGCTACCTCGCCAACAACCGCATCCGCGTGCTCGACAGCGCCGGCAACACGCTGTCCCCCGCCAGCGTCGACTGGTCCAACCCGCGCGGCATCACGCTGCGTCAGGATGCCGGTGCGGGGAATTCGCTGGGCCAGGTAGTGATCCGCTTCCCGAATTCGTTCGCGGTGTACCTGCACGACACGCCGCACCAGGAGCTGTTTTCGAAGGCCAAGCGCGATACCAGCTCGGGGTGCATCCGCGTTGAGCACCCGCTCGACCTGGTCCAGTTGCTCTTCAACGATGATGAGAAGTGGAACCGCGATGCGATCGATGCGCGCATCGCCACCGGCAAGACCCAGAACGTGACCTTGCCCACCACGGTGCCGATCCTGCTGGCGTACTGGACCGTGGATATCGACGACGACGGCCGCCTCGCGTTCAAGAACGATATCTATGGACGCGATGCGCCCCTGCTCGCCGCGCTGGACAAACCGCAGCAGCTGAAGGCGCTCTGACGGCAGGGCCATGATGCATTCCACCGCAGCCCGGCCATGGGGGCCGGGCGTATACTGCGCCGATGAACGTCCCCCTCGAAGCGACCGAACTCTCCCTCCACGACCAGGTTCACCATGAAGGCTTCGCCTTCGTCCACGGGGACACCATGCGCGAACTGGTCGGGCACGTGGCCTCGCTGGCGGACTGGGACGCCTTCGCCGCCAGCTGGAACGCACTGGAACCGGATACCTACCTCGCCGCCACCGGCCGCTTCCGGCGCCGCCGGCACGCCACGTATGCGGCCGAGCGTTTTGGCCAGGTCGAGCCACGGCCGCACCAGGCCCACTTCCAGACGCTCGCCTATAACCGGCTGCAGGGCGACATGGAGCGCTGGTTCGAACCGGTGCTTCCAGAGATCGCGACCGGCCCCAGCATGATGGCGATCCTCGGTTTCTGCCGCGATTTCTTCGGCGGGCTCTCCCCCGAGGTCGCCCACTGGCATATCGAGACCCACCAGTTCCGCATCGAGGCTACCGCTGGCGCAGCCGGCGAGCCCACCCCGGAAGGCAGCCACCGCGACGGCGTGGACTACGTGATGGTGCTGCTGATCGACCGGGAGAACATCGCCAGCGGTACGACGACCATCCATGCCCCCGACGGCCGCTCGCTCGGCGAGTTCACGCTGGAAAAGCCGCTGGATGCGGCCCTGATCCACGATCCCCGGGTGTTCCACGGCGTCACCCCGGTGCTGCCGCTGGATCCGTCGAAGGCCTCGCACCGCGACGTTCTCGTGGCGACCTTCCGCGCCGGCTAGCCGGTCAGTCTCCAGACGGGGTAGTCGCCCCGGTCTGGACGCGTGCTCCACCGGTGGTTCACGGGTCGTGCGGCGTACTTCGGGCATCCCCCGCCCGGAACGCCCGCCGTGAATTCATCCGTCTATTGCATCACCCGCACCGTCGAACAGGCTGAGCACATCGTGCTCGAACTGAAGCAGGCCGGATTCACCAGCGACGACATTTCCGCGCTGTTGCCCGACCGTCGCGGCAGCCGTGACTTCGCCCACGAGCACCACACCAAGGCGCCGGAAGGCGCGACCGCTGGCGGCGTGGTCGGCCTCGGCCTCGGCGCCGGGCTGGGCTGGCTTGCCGGCATCGGCGCACTGGCCATCCCCGGCATCGGCCCGTTCATCGCGGCGGGCCCGATCATGGCCGCGCTGAGCGCCGCCGCGGTGGGTACGGCGACCGGCGGCATCATCGGTGCACTGGTCGGCATGGGCATCCCCGAGTTCGAAGCCAAGCGCTACGACGCGAAGGTGCGCGAGGGCAGCATCCTGATCTCCGTGCACACGGACAGCGGCAACCAGCGTGATGCCGCCCGCGAAATCTTCAAGCGCAACAACGCGGACGATATCTCGACGGGTGCCGAGGCCCGCGCGCCGGGCTGATGCCTCGCCCCGGCATGGAGCGGACAGCGATCCATCCATGCCGGGCGCAGTTGTGGCCGGGTTGTCCCGGATTCTCAAATTTCCGACATCCCCGCGTGCCACAATGGCGGCCCACGCCGTAGCAGACTGAAGTGATGAATTCGTCCGGTAAATACGATTTCAGACAGTTCCAGGACGAACTCGCCGCACTCGAGCGCAAGCAGGCCGATAGCAAGCAGACTCCGCCGCCTCCGCCGGTGGAGAAGCGCAAGCCGGGCCGGCCGAAAACCATCCGTGTGGATCCCCTCGCCGACGCGCGCGTCGCCTTCGAGGCGTTGCGCACGCGCTACAAGCTGACCGTGGCGGATGTGGTCGCCTGGTTCCCTGAAGAGGAAGGCGTCGCCTACCTGCAGGCCCTCCTCGCCCAGCCTGCGCCAAAACGCCGCCGCAAGAAGGCCGACGACCCGGCCAGCTGACGGCGTACGATGGCACCTATGTCATCGCGCACCCGCACCCCAGGCCTTCGTTCCCTCCTGTTCGCCTACCGCGGCACCATCATGCCGGTCATCTGGCGGCGGGTGCTGTACACGGTGCTGCTCTCGCTGGTGGTGGCCGTCCTCGACCTGCACTACGGCTGGTTCGGCGCCGGTCTCAACGCCACGCCGCTGACGCTGCTCGGCCTGACGCTGGCGATCTTCCTCGGCTTCCGTAACCAGGTCGCCTACCAGCGCTGGTGGGAAGCGCGGATGCTGTGGGGCGAACTGATCACGATCGCCCGCGACCTGGCCCGGCAGATCCATGCCTTCCTTCCCCATATGGATGCCACCGGCCGCGCCACGCTCATGGGCATGGTCATCGCGTTTGCGCACGCGCTGCGGCACCACCTGCGCGGTACCGACCCGTCCGCCGAGCTGGGCCGTTGGCTGTCGCCACGCCTTGCGGAAGAAACGCTCGCCGCGCCCAACCGGCCCGCCTACATCCTGCACCGGATGGGTCCGGTACTTGCCGACGCCGCTCGCGCCGGGCCGACTGATCCGATCCTGCTGGCGAACATGGACCTCAAGCTGAGCCAGCTCTCGCATGTGCTGGCCGGCTGTGAACGGATCAGCGGCACGCCGATCCCGTTCTCGTACATCCTGCTGCTGCACCGCTCGGTGCACGTGTACTGCTTCTTCCTGCCGTTCTGCCTGGTGGGGCTGATGGGCTGGTTCACGCCCGTCGTGGTCGCGATCCTCGCTTACACGTTCTTCGGGCTCGATGCCCTGGGCGACCAGATCGAAGATCCGTTCGACATCATGCCGAACGACCTGCCCATCGATGCGTACGCCACGACGGTGCAGAACGACATGCTCGCGCTGCTCGGTGATCGCTGAACGCTGGGGCCTCGCGTCCCGCCACGCGACTGGGTAGTTATATCACGTTGTGATATATTCGCCGGATCCCGTCGTCCGTGCGCACCCATGACCCAGCAAAAAACCCCGCGCCTCGCAAAGGCCGATTTCGAGCAGCTATCGGAATTCCGCTACCAGGTCCGCCGGTTCGAGCGGTTCTCGGAGAACGCGGCGCAAGGCGCAGGCCTTACCCCGCTCCAGTACCTCCTGCTGCTGCACATCAAGGGCTATCCGGGCCGTGAGTGGGCATCGGTCAGCGAGCTGGCCGAGCGCCTCCAGGCGAAGCACCACGGCGTCGTCGCCCTCGTGACCCGCTGCGAAGACCTGGGCTTCGTCACCCGCACGCCCTCGAACGAGGACCGGCGCGTGGTCGAGGTCCGGCTCACGCGTGAGGGCGAGGCCATGCTGGTGAAGCTGGCCGCGATGCACCGCGCCGAACTGCGCTCACTGCAGGGCACGCTTTTCATTCCCAACCTTCCCCACGACGACACATGAAACACGACACCTCCCGTGGCGATTTCTTCGCCAACCCGCGGATGCCGCTGATGGCGGGCCTGGCCGTACCGGTCGGCATGCTTTCCACGCTCGCCGCATTCGTGCTGATCAACCTGATCCACCTGTTCACCAACCTGTTCTTCTTCGGCAGCTTCTCCTTCGCCGAGCGCTCGCCCGCGACGAACACGCTGGGGTTGTGGGTCATCGCCATTCCCGTCATCGGCGGCCTGCTCATCGGCCTGATCGCGCGGTTCGGTACGGAGAAGATCCGTGGCCACGGCATTCCCGAGGCGATCGAGGCGATCCTGTTCGGCAAGAGCCGCATGTCACCGAAGGTCGCCGTGCTCAAGCCGCTGGCATCCGGCATCGCGATCGGCAGCGGCGGTCCGTTCGGCGCGGAAGGCCCGATCATCATGACCGGCGGTGCGCTGGGCTCCATGCTCGGCCAGACGCTCAGCCTGACCGCCGCGGAGCGAAAGACGCTTCTTGTCGCCGGTGCCACCGCCGGCATGACCGCCGTGTTCGGCACGCCGCTGGCCGCGGTGCTGCTGGCCGTCGAACTGCTGCTGTTCGAATGGCGCCCGCGCAGCTTCATCCCGGTCGCCGTGGCGTGCGCCGTCGCCGGCTTCGGCCGCGCCGTGTGGTTCGGCACGGGTGCCATCTTCCCGCTCGAGACCGGGCAGCCGCAGATGGTGGCGCTGTTCTCGTGCGTGGTCGCCGGCCTGCTTTCCGGCATGCTCGCCGCGGCGCTGTCGCTCGCGCTGTACAAGGTGGAAGACCTGTTCGCGAAACTGCCACTGCACTGGATGTGGTGGCCGGCGCTCGCGGGCGTGGTCATCGGCATCGGCGGCTTCATCGAGCCGCGCGCGCTCGGTGTCGGTTACGACGTCATCGACGACCTGCTGCACCAGAACGTCCTGATGCAGGTGGCCGTGGGGCTGCTCGTGGTCAAGGCGATCATGTGGGTGGTGGCGCTGGGCTCCGGCACCTCCGGCGGCGTGCTGGCACCCTTGCTGATGCTCGGCGCGGGCCTGGGCGTGGTGCTCAGCCGGATCCTGCCGGGCGCGGATCCGATGCTGTGGCCGCTGGTCTGCATGACCGCCACGCTGGGTGGCACGCTCGGGGCACCGCTCACCGCGATCGTTTTCGGTTTCGAACTCACCCACGACAGCCACGCGATGCTGCCGCTGCTGGCCGCGACGCTTACCGCGCATGCGTTCGTCACGGTGACGATGCGCCGCTCCATCATGACCGAGAAGATCGCGCGCCGCGGTTACCACATCTTCCGCGAGTACGGGGTCGATCCGCTGGAGCGTCACGCCGTGCGTGAGGTCATGACGACCCAGGTGCAGGCGGTCGATGCGGCGATGCCCCTCGCCACGGTCCTGGCAACGTTCTTCGGCGCCGGCCAGTCACATCGCGCCTTCCCGGTCGTGGCCGGACAGGTCGTGACCGGCATGGTCGATCGCGCGTCGCTGCAGGCGTGGCTTGATGCGGGGTTCAGCGGGACGATCGGCGAAGCACTAGCCGGGGTTACGGTAGAAGTAGCCCAGCCTGGCGACACCTGCCAGCAGGTCGCGGCGCGCATGGCCGTGCATCAGCTCGAACGCATGCCCGTCGTCGATGGGCCGTCGTCACGCCGGCTGGTCGGCATCGTTTCGCGCAGCGACCTGGTGCGGCCGCTGGATACGCACTTCAACGAGGAACACCGGCGCGAGCGCTTCTGGCGCCCGCGCCCGGGCACGTCGCGCTAGAACACGTGGCGTAGCAGCCAGAACAGCACCGCGGCGAGCGCGATCGACACCGGCAGGGTCAGCACCCAGGCCAGCAGCATGTTGCGGACGGTGGGCCACTGCAGGCCCGAGCCATTCGCGGTCATGGTGCCGGCCACGCCGGATGAAAGGACGTGCGTCGTGCTCACCGGGAGGCCGAAGCGGTCGGCCGCGCCGATCGTCAGCATCGCGACGACTTCAGCCGAAGCGCCCTGCGCGTAGGTGAGGTGCTGCTTGCCGATGCGCTCGCCGACCGTGCGCACGATGCGCCGCCAGCCCACCATCGTGCCGAGGCCGAGCGCGATCGCGACAGCGACCTTCACCCAGGTCGGGATGAACTTCGTCGCCTTGTCGAGCAGGCCGTGGTAGTTGTCCAGCACGGCCTGGTCGTCCGCAGAGAACGCCGGCTGCTTCTCCTTCGCCATCAGGCGCAGCGCCTCGGAACTCAGGTACATGTTGTTGCGTACGTTGTTCACCTCGTGCTGCGGCAGGTCCGCCAGCGAGGGACGCTGCGCGACCTGGTCCGCGACCGTGGTGGTGAGCTGGTTCAGCGCGGCGAGCGTCTGCGGCGTCGCGTGGCGGCTCTGGATATAGGTTTCGATCTCGTGGCGCGGATCGGCGATCACGCCGGCACCGGTGGCGTACTTCGACATCGTCTCGCTGGCGTGGTGGGCCACGGAGACGAACGTCTGCGTCTCGCTGCTTGTCACCGCCTTGTTCAGCGCGTATGCGCTGGGCACCGTGCCGATCAGGATCAGCATGATCAGGCCCATGCCCTTCTGCCCGTCGTTCGAGCCGTGGGCGAACGACACGCCGGTGCAGGTCAGGATCAGCAGGCAGCGCACCCAGAACGGCGGCGGCTTGTCACCGTGCGGTTCGGCATAGAGTTCCGGCGCCTTGACGAAGGTCTTCAGCGCGAGCAGCAGCAGGTAGGCCAGGCCGAAGCCGATCAGCGGCGAGAACAGCAGCGATTTGCCGACGCTGAGCGCCTGGCCCCAGTCCACCGCGGCGTTTGCGTCGCCCGCGTTCATCATCTGGTTCATCACGCCCACGCCGATGATCGACCCGATCAGCGTGTGCGAACTCGACGAAGGCAAGCCCAGCCACCACGTGCCCAGGTTCCAGATGATCGCCGCGAGCAGCAGCGCGAACACCATGGCGAAACCGGTGCCGGTACCGACATTGAGCACCAGGCCGATCGGCAGCAGTTGCAACACGGCATAGGCGACCGCGCCACTCGAGATCAGCACGCCGACGAAGTTCCAGCTTCCCGACCACACCACGGCGAAGGTCGCGGGCAGCGAGCGCGTGTAGATCACCGTCGCCACGGCGTTCGCCGTGTCGTGGAAACCGTTGACGAATTCGAAGCCCAGCGCAATCAACAGGGCGATGCCCAGCAGCACGTATTCAAAGGTGGGGCTGGCCGGGGCGACTGTCAGGTCATGGCCGAGTTGGGAACCGACGTAGATAGCCGCGGCGAGGAGCACGCCCCCGAAGACGAGGAGGCTGATCATTCGGGTCTGTGGGGAGCCGACGGGCTGGGAGCTCAGGACGGTGCTGTTCATCGCGTGCCTCCGGTCATGACCTCCTCACAAGTAGCAATGCACTATGACGGTCTGGTGTCAGGATGCTCAATCCGTACGCCCCGGTTCTTCACATGCTATACACGCTCGCATGCCACCAAAGACTGCGCCCAGCATTCCCAAGGCCCTGGCCCTGTTCGCCTCCCGCGAATGCAGCGGCATCGCGCGTGCCCTCGCCAACACCCGGGACCGGCATGCCGGCATCCATGCCGCCCGCAAGGCCCTGCGCCGACTGAAAAGCCTGCTGCGCCTGGGCGGCGACGTGTTTGGCGAATCGCTGGTGGAGATCGAGGCCCGCATCGGCAAGCTGGCCACCGGCCTCTCGCCCCTGCGCGACGCCCATGTCGCCGTGACCCTCGCCCACCACTTGGCCGGGCCGCGCCCGTCGGCCGACTGGGCGGAGGCCATTGCGACCCTGGAGCACCGCCGCGACGGGCGGCTCGTCGAGGCCCTGCACAAGGACCCGCGCTTCCTGAAGCGCCGGCACGCCGTCCGCGAACTTCGCGACCTCATAGAGCGGCTGCCGTGGCGCGCGGTGAAGCGCAGCGTCGTGGAAGACACGCTGGATAGGCAGCAGCATCGCGTCAACCGCGCTGAAAAGCGCGTGCGCAAGGCCTCGACGCCGGCCAACCTGCACCGCTGGCGTCGCCGTGCCCGCCGGCTGCGCATGCAGTTGCAGTACTGGAAGCGTGTCCTCCGCGCCACGAACAAGACCGCCCACCATCGCGCCAAACAGGACAAGGCGGCGACGCAAGCGATGTCGAAGCTCTCGGACGCACTGGGCGCGAAGCAGGACCTGCGGGCCTTGCGGGTCCAGCTCCGTGCCCTGCGCAAGCCCGCGCTCACCGCGCCGCTGGTCGGCCAGATCGAAGTGGAACTGAAGAAGTACCGCAAGATCTAGCGGTTGGCGCAAGGCAGGTAGGTCATCATGCACGGGTACGGACGGCTGGACGTCTGTATGCTCGGGCGTTTCCCCCGCCGGAGTCACCCCGATGCTTCGAGTGCCCTTGAAGGCCCTGGCCCTCACCTGTCTCATCGCCCTGCCCGTCCACGCCGCCGACGTGCCCAACACGCTCAGCGCGGCCGAGCGCAGCGACGGCTTCAAGCTCCTGTTCGATGGCAAGACCCTCGATGGCTGGCATTCGTTCCAGCAGAAAGGCACGGGCAAGGACTGGAGCGTCGCCGATGGCGCCATCCGCCTGGATCGCGACCTGAAGGCCCCGGACGCGGACTTCGCCGACCTCGTCACCGACGGCGAATACGAGAACTTCCACCTCAAGCTCGAGTGGAAGATGACCGCCTGCGCCGATGCCGGCGTGATGTTCAACGTCAGCGAAGCCCCGAAGTACAAATACACCTGGCAAACCGGGCCCGAACTGCAGATCGCCGACCTGGTCTGCACCAAGCCCGACAGCTACACGCTGTACGAGCGCGCCGGCGACCTTTTCGACCTGATTTCCTCGGATATCGAGAACGTCCGCGAAAACGGGAACTGGAACCAGGTCGAGATCATCGTCGACCACGGCCACATGCAGTTCTTCCAGAACGGCCACAAGACGGTCGATACCCAGCTGTGGACGCCGGAGTGGAAGGCCCTCGTCGCGAAGACCAAGTTCGCGAAGATGCCGGACTTCGCGAAATTCACCCGCGGGCACATCTCCCTGCAGGGCGGCGAAGACAAGGGCAAGCCGCCGATCCAGATCTGGTTCCGCAGCATCCGCATCAAAGACCTCGGCTAAACCGCCCGCCCCCGTTGCGGGAGCGTGCTGTGGGAGCGTGCTTGCACGCGATGGGTGCTCGCACCATTGCCCATCGCGCGCAAGCGTGCTCCCACAAGAGCCGGGATGACCACGTTGTCATCGACGGACACGCCTACTCACGCAGCGCAACATGCGCTAACGGCCCGCCCGCACGCTCGTGCGCGCAAGATCGCCAAAAACACCCCGCAACGCCGCATATCGTGCACAAAAACGGTACATGCGCGCCGTCACAAATCGGGGCATTGCGAATAGACAACGTTGTCATCCGGGACTAAACCGGACAGGTCCGGCCGTCCGCGAAACCGTGCGCCAGTGCTACGGGGGCAGACGAAGGCAGGCGCCCGGCACCAGGGGGAAACCAACCATTCGGCAACACCACTCGAACGGAGAGTCGTCATGCACGTGAATGCAGGTGTTCGGTCCCGTCTAGTCTTTGGAAGCTGTACCGGCACGCTCGGCGTCGCCATCGCGCTTGCCCTGTCCACCGTCATACCGTTCCGCGAGGCCCACGCCGCCAGTGCGTGCGCCGCGGCATGGAGTGCGGGCACCGTGTATACCGCCGGCAACGTCGCCAGCGAGAACGGAGTGAACTACAAAGCCAACTGGTGGACCCAGGGGAATGACCCCGCCACCAGCAGCGGCGGCGCCGGCTCCGGGCAGCCGTGGACCTCGCAGGGTGCCTGCGATGGGGGCGGTACGCCGCCGACCGACCCGCCGCCGACGGATCCCCCGCCGACCAACCCGCCCCCGGGCGCGGGCGCGCTGCTCTTCAGCCCGTACAAGGACGTCACGATCAACCTCGACTGGAACACGAACATCATGTCGACGGCCGTGACCGGCACGCGCCTGCCCGTCGTCGGCAGCGGCAGCCTCGTCTCGACCCAGGTGCCCAACCTCGGCGCGATCACGCTGGCCTTCGCCAGCGGCGAATGCGGCAGCGAAAACTGGGGCGGCGTGCCCGGCCAGGCGTTCGCCGATGCGAACATCGCCCGGCTCAACTCAGCCGGCGTGAACTACGTGGTCTCGACGGGTGGCCAGGCCGGCGTCTTCACCTGCGGCAGTGCCACCGGCATGGCGCAGTTCATTAACCGCTACAACAGCTCGCACCTCGTCGGCATCGATTTCGATATCGAAGGCGGCCAGTCGCCGCAACAGCTCAATGCGCTGGTCAGCCAGGCGGTGTATGCGGAGAGCATCCATCCCAGCCTGCGCTTCTCCTTCACCCTCGCCACGCTCGCGGCTTCCGATGGCAGCTTCGGCGGCCTCAACAGCACCGGCGATGCGGTGGTGAAGGCGGTGAAGGCCTCCGGCCTGAAGAACTACACGATCAACCTGATGACCATGGACTACGGTGCCGCGGGCGCCGGTGTCTGCGTGGTCAGGAATGGTTCGTGCGACATGGGCCAGTCGGCGGTGCAAGCCGTGACCAACCTGCAGCACACCTATGGCATCGCGGCCAGCAAGATCGAGATCACCCCGATGATCGGCGTGAACGACGTCTCCAGCGAGGTGTTCACCACGGCGGACATCGATACCGTGACCAACTATGCCGCCACCAACAAGCTGGCCGGCGTGCACTTCTGGTCGCTGGATCGCGATACACCCTGCTCGCAGGGCACCGCCTCGCCGATATGCAATTCGCTGCCATCCACCACGCAGCTGCAGTACACGAAGCGCTTCCTGTCCAACCTGGGGCGCTGAGCGCGACGGGAGGTGCCGGCGTCGCCGGCACCTCTCAGTTATCCAGCGATTCGCGACGGTGGTCTTCGTCCATCCAGCCTTCGCGGCGTTGCATCGCCCACTCGATTTCGCGGGCCGCCTCGTTGCTGATGTACTTCCCGCGGAGCATCGCGAGCAGTTCGCGATCGTCGACGCCGAGCACCGATGCACGCGTCACCGCGCCGGTAATGCCTTCGTTCGCCAGCTCGTCGAGGACGAAGCGAAGGTTTACGCGTCTGTTCTGTTGGATGGTGTCCATGGCGCGGTACCGCTGGCGTGATAAAAGCCAGGGTGCTGGCCTCGGTTGCGCCGCCGAGGTTAGAGGACACGTGCGTTCAAGTCTTGCGTATAACTACGTAACATCACGCTCTTCATCGAGCGGTGGCACGTCGCGCGACACCAGCGGATGTATGCCGCGTTGCTCGGCGAGCACCGCCCCCATCAGCGCGCCACCGATGATCGCGGCGATGGCCAGCGTCCACGCGAGCACGCCGTTGGTGTGCAACAGCACCATCAGCCCGGCGGCAGCGAACGCCGCCGCCATGGCCCAGCCGAAAGCGATCCAGCGCGACGCGGGCGATGTCTGTCCCTTGAGCACCGCGACCAGGCAATGGCGACATACCGTGAAACCGGGGGCCAGGGCACAGCGCTGGCACGGGCGATCGGACATGGGGTGGCGCTCCTTGGGCACGGCACCGATCGTGCCCGCCCAGGCCGTCAGCAACGGGTGAAGCCCGGGTAGCCCGGGCCCACCACGCTCAGCGGACGGTTAACCAGCGCTCAGAGCTGGCTCATGCCGCCATCGATCACGATCTCGGTACCGACGATGAAGCCCGACTCCGGCGACGAAAGGTGCAGCACCGTCGCCGCCACTTCGTCCGGACGGCCGAACCGGCCGAGCGGCACCTGCGCCTGGATCTGCGCCGCGGTGGCTTCGAGCTGGGCCGCATCCATGCCGAGCTTGCCGTAAAGGGGCGTCTGCACCGGGCCCGGGCTCACCACGTTCACGCGCACGCCGCGCGGCAGCAGTTCGGCGGAAAGCGTCCGTGCCAGGGTGATCAGTGCCGCCTTGCTCGCCGCGTACACGGATGAGTTCGGCATGCCGATGTGTGCGTTGATCGAACCGTTGAGCACGATCGAGGCGCCCTGGTTGAGGTACGGCAGCAGCGCCTGGAGCTGGAAGTAAGCACCCTTGACGTTGGTGTCGAAGGTCAGGTCCCAGAGGTTCTCGTCGACCTGGTCGAACGGGGCGAACTTCGCCACGCCCGCATTGATGAAGATCGCATCGAGCTTGATGCCCTGCTCGCCGATCGCGGCGGCCAGCGACCTGGCATCGGCGAGCGCCGACGCATCGTTCTTCAGTGCGAGGGTACCCGCGCCGAGAGTCGCGGTCGCGTCGGCCAGGGCCTTCTCGTCGCGGCCGGTGACGACGACCCGTGCGCCTTCGGCCGCATAGGCCTGGGCGACGGCAAGACCGATGCCGCTGGTGCCGCCGGTGACGAGGACGTTCTTGCCAGTGAAACGGTTCATGGTGTGCTCCGGTTGGGTTGGTATGGAGGATAGGTTGCTCTCGTCACCGTCGATTGGCGTACCATCTCGCCGTCGCAGACGTTCGATGGAGTCGAACATGTTGTCAGAAGACGAACTGGCGCTCCTTGAGGCGATCCGCGAAACCGGCAGCCTGTCGCGCGCGGCGGCCCACCTCGGCAAGGCTCCGTCCACCCTCTCGCACGCGGCGCGGCAGCTCGAAGACCGCTTCGATGCCCTGCTGTTCGACCGGCGCCGCTACCGGCTGCAGCTCACGCCCGCGGGCCAGTTGCTGGCGAACGAGGCGGCGCGGCTCATGCAGGATGTCTCCCGGCTCACCCAGCGGGTGAAGCAGGTCGCCGGCGGCTGGGAGGAGCGGCTCTGGATCGTCACCGATGAACTGCTCGAGTTCGAGCTCCTGCTCCCCTCGATCCGCGCCTTCGATGCGCTGGGTTCGGGCGTGCGGCTGCGCCTGACCCATGAGGTCCTCGGTGGCACGTGGGAAGCCCTGCGCGATGGGCGGGCCGACCTGGTCGTCGGCGCGACCAACGAGCCACCCGCGATCCCGAAACTGCGCTGGCACGAGCTCGGGGTCATGGAGTGGGTCTTCGCTGTCTCCCCACGCCACCCCCTCGCGAAAGCGAAGGAGCCGCTGGAAACGGACATGGTGACGAAGCATCGCGCCATCGTGGTGGCCGACTCCTCGCGTGGCGCGGCCCGCGGCTACGGCACGCTCGGCGGCCAGCAGACCCTGGCCGTGCCGTCGATGCGCGCGAAGATCCTGGCCCAGCGCGACGGGCTCGGCGTGGGCTGGGTGCCGAAGGTCCGTGCCAAGGCGCTGCTTGAAACCGGTGAGCTCGTCGAGAAGCGCATGGCCGACCCGCGCGAACCCAACACCCTGTATGCCGCCTGGCGCGGGGAAAGCGAAGGCCGCGCCCTCAGCTGGTGGCTCGAGCAGTTCCGCCAGCCGCGCCTGGCCAAACGGTTGATCCAGGGGTTGCCGGTAGCGCCCTAGCCCGCTCAGCGCGGCGCGTGACGCGGCAGCACCACCTCGAACTCCACGCCATCCTCGACGTTGCGCGCCTCCACCGTACCGCCGTGCGCACGCACGAACTGGTCGACGATGTAGAGCCCGAGGCCCAGGCCTCGGCTCTGGTGGAAGCTGCCCTTGAACGGCTCGAAGATGCGCTGGACGAGGTTCGCCGGGAGGACACCGGCATTGCGCACGCGCACCCGCAACGTCGCCACGTCCACGCCATCGACCTCAAGCACGATCGGCGTACTGCCCAGCGCGTACTGCACCGCGTTGCCCAGCAGGTTCGACAGGACCTGCGATACCCGCGTGCTGTCGAAATGGCCCTGCGTCTCGCCGCGGACGCTCACTTCGATGGCGCGCGCCGGGAACGCCTGCCGGGTTTCCTCCACCACGGCCTCGGCCAGGGCACCCAGGTCGTGGTTCGCGAGGTCGAGGCGGATGACGCCCGAACGGATCCGCGAGAAATCCAGCAACTGGTCGATCATCCGCGCCATGCGTCGCGCACTGGATTCGACATGTTGCGCCGTGCGTGCCAGCGGGCCATCGCCGATCTCTTCCCGGATCCGGTCCGCGCACAGCGTGATCGCCGACAGCGGCGTACGCAGGTCGTGGGTCAGCACGGCGATCATGGCCTCGTTGAGCTGCAGGGCGCGCTCCAGCCTCGCGTTCTGCGACTTCAGCTGCTGCCGCTGCTGGTAGAGCTGCACGAAGATATCGACCTTGCCGAGGATGATCCGCGGGTCGATCGGCTTGTGCAGGAAGTCCACGGCACCGGTTTCGTAGCCCTTGAACGAACGGGCCGGATCGTTCGGCGACGCGGTGAGGAAGATGATCGGCACGTCGCGCGTCCGGTGCGAACCACGCATCAGCTCGGCGAGGACGAACCCATCCATCTCCGGCATCTGCACATCGAGCAACGCCAGCGCGACATCGTGGACGAGCAACAGCTCCAGCGCTTCCGGTCCGGACGCAGCCTTGAGGATACGGATGTCGTCGCGGGCCAGCAGCGCTTCCATCGCGACCAGGTTCTGCGGGACGTCATCGACGATAAGAACGTTGGCCAGTTCGCGCGTGGCGGCCGTCTCATCGGGTTGGGTCATCGAGAGCGTCATGGCACTAGGTTTCCAAGGCGGCGACACAGGTCGCCGAGGGTGACAATGGCATCCGCGCCCGCATGGGCGATCGCCGACGCAGGCATGACAGGGGCGACCGCCTCGGCGGGATCCTGGATCCACACCGTGCCGCCTTCGCGGCGTACGGCCGCGACTCCGGCGCTGCCGTCGCTGCTCGCGCCGGTCAGCAGGATCGCGAGCAGGCCGTCGCCGAATACCTCCGCGGCGGACTCGAAGAGCGGGTCGATCGCCGGGCGTGAATACAGCACCGGCTCATCGCGCGAGAGCGATACGGTCAGGCGGTCTTCCACCAGCAGGTGGTAGTCCGGCGGGGCGAACAGCACTACGCCCGCGCAAAGCGGCTCCTTGTCCTCGGCCTCGGCCACGGGCAGCGCGCAGGCACCCGCGAGCAGTGCGGGGATGCCGCTGGGCCGGTCGCGCGGGATGTGCTGGACGACGAGGACGGGGGCGGGAAAGCCCCTCGGGAAGCAACGCAGCACGTCCTGCAGCGCCTGGACGCCGCCCGCCGATGCACCGATCACCACTGCCTGCGGGAAAGGCTGGCTCACGTCGCGGTCCGCCGGTAAAGGCGCTGTTGCGGGGCGCAGGCCTCGAAGGCCGTGGCGTGCGCGCCGAACTGGAGCGATTCCTTCGCACCCAGGCCGAGGAAGCCGCGGCGTACCAGCGAGTCGTGGAACAGGCCGACCGCGCGATCCTGCAGTTCGCGGTTGAAATAGATCAGCACGTTGCGGCAGGACACGAGGTGCACCTCGGAGAATACCGCGTCGGTCGCCAGGCTGTGGTCGGCAAAGACCACCTGCTTCTTCAGCCGGCGATCGAAAACGACGCCGCCATAGCCCGTGGTGAAGTAATCCGAGAGCGAGCGCGTGCCGCCCGCGGCCTGGTAGTTGCGGCTGAACAGCGCCATGCGGTCCAGCGCGAACACGCCGCTTTCGGCCGCCTCCAGCGCAGCCGGGTTGATGTCCGTGGCGTAGATCACCGCGCGATCCAGCAGGCCTTCTTCCTCGAGCAGGATGGCCATGGACCAGACCTCCTCGCCGGTGCTGCAGCCCGCGATCCAGATCTTGATGCTGGGATAGGTCTTGAGCACGGGGATCGCATGTTCGCGCAGCGCGGAGAAGTACTCGGGATCGCGGAACATCTCCGAGACCTGCACGGTGAAATACTGCATCGCCTCGGCGAAGAACGCCGGATCGTGGATCACCCGGTGCTGCAGGTCGCTCAGGCGCTCCAGACCGTAGCGGCCCATCGCATGGCGCATGCGCCGGCGCAACGAGCTCACTGCGTAATGGCGAAAGTCGTAGTGGTAGCGCAGGTACACCGCCTCCAGCAGCACCTTGAGTTCCAGGTCGAACAGTTCGGTTTCAGCCGACATCAGCGCCTCGAGCACCACACGCGGCAGAGCGAAACCAGCTTGTCGATGTCGATCGGTTTGGCGATGTAGTCGTTGGCGCCGGCCTCGAGGCAGCGCTCGCGGTCGTCGGACATGGCCTTGGCGGTGAGCGCGATGATCGGCAGGTCGACGAAGCGCGCATCGGCGCGGATCCGCCGCATCGCCTCGAGCCCGTCCATCTCCGGCATCATGATGTCCATGAGCACCAGGTCCACTTCGGTGCCATCCAGCCGTTCCACCGCCTCACGGCCGTTGCGCGCGATCTCCAGGCGCACGCCCAGCGGTTCCAGCACGCTCGTCAGCGCGAAGATGTTGCGTACGTCGTCCTCGGCCAGCAGCACCGTGCGGCCATCCAGCATGGCATCGCGCTTGCGCGCCTCGCGCAGCAGGCGTTGCTGGTCGCTGGGCAGCGATGCTTCCACGCTGTGCAGGAACAGGGTCACCTCGTCGAGCAATCGCTCCGGCGAGCGCGCGCCCTTGATGATGATGCTCCGCGAGTAACGGCGCAGCCGCTGCTCTTCCTCGCGGGTGAGCGAACGGCCGGTATAGACGATCACCGGCGGGAACGCGAACGCTTCGCTGGCGGCCATGTGTTCGAGCAGGTCGTAGCCGCTCCCGTCCGGCAGCACCAGGTCCATCACCAGGCAGTCGAAGGTGGATGCGCCGAGGCGATCGAGTGCATCGCGGATGCTGCCCACCGCGACGATCTCCAGCTGGTCGCGCGCGAGCAGCAGGGTCAGGTTGTTGCGCAGCTCGGTGTCGTCCTCGACGATCAGCAGACGCCGCATCGTCCGCTCGTAGCGATCTTCGAGCTGCGCGATGGCATCCACGAGGCGCTCGCGCGTCGCCGGCTTCATCAGGTGGCCCACGGCGCCCAGTTCCATCGCGACATGCGCCTGCTCGGTCGCGGAGACCACGTGCACCGGGATATGCCGCGTTGCCGGATCGCGCTTCAGGCGCTCGAGCACGCTCAGGCCGGAGACGTCCGGCAGGCCGATGTCGAGGAGCACGCCGCTGGGCGAGTGTGCCGCGGCCAGCGCGAGCGCCTCGTCCGCCGAGCCCGCCACGATGCAGTCGAAATCCAGTTCGTGCGCAAGTTCGACAAGCGCGCGGGCGAAGACAGGATCGTCCTCGACCACCAGGATCAGGCGGCCCGGGCGCTGGCGCGAGGCACGGTCGTCGGCGACCGCCGGTGCGGCGGGCGCGGTCGCGACAGCGGAGGCCCCCTGCCGGTTGGCGGGTGGCACCGCCATGGGCGCCGGCGCCGGCACATGGGTGCGCACGGGAACGATGGACGCTCCCGGCGGCATGGGTGCCGTGGCGAAGGCGCCGCCATCGACGGGCAGTTCCAGCATGAAGCTGCTGCCCTTCCCCGGCGTGCTCGCCACGGTGATATCGCCGCCCATGCGCTGCGCGAGGTCGCGCGAGATGGACAGGCCAAGGCCCGAACCGCCGAACTTGCGGCTGGTGCTGCCATCGGCCTGGCGGAAGGCCTCGAAGATCACATCCAGCTGCGCGGGATCGATACCGATGCCGGTATCGGTGACCGTGAAGCGCACGCGATCGCCCGGCGCCGCGTCCACCCGCAGCGAAACCTCGCCGGCCTCGGTGAACTTCACCGCGTTCGCCACCAGGTTCTTCACCACCTGGCGCAGGCGCTGGTCGTCGCCGATGAGCCGTGCCGGCGCGCCGGGGGCCATTTCGATGCGCAGCGCGAGGTGCTTCTCGGCCGTGAGCGGCTCGAAGGTTTCACGAACGCGCTCGAGCAGTGCCTCGACGGAGAGCGGCTCGGCGGCGATCTCCACATGCCCGGCTTCGATCCGCGAGAGGTCGAGGATGTCGTTGATCAGGGTCAGGAGGTCGTTGTTCGACGAATGGATGGCGCTGGCGTAGCGCACCTGTTCCTCGGTCAGCGTGCCGTCCTTGTTGTCCACCAGCAGCTTGGCCAGGATCAGCGAGCTGTTCAGCGGCGTGCGCAGCTCGTGCGACATGTTCGCCAGGAACTCGGACTTGTAGCGGCTGGTGGCCTCGAGCGAGCGGGCGTTGCGGGCCAGGTCGGCCTGCGCGATCACCAGGGTCTGCCGCTGGCGTTCGAGCTCGTGCGTGCGCTCCTCGAGCTGGACGTTGGTCTGCTCGAGCTCTGCCTGCTGCGCTTCGAGCGATGCGTGCGACTGCTGCAGGCTACGGCTCTGCTCTTCGAGCTCCTCGTTCGCGACGCGCAGCTCTTCCTGCTGGGTCTGCAGCTCTTCGCTCTGGCGCTGGGTCTCTTCCAGCAGCTCGTTCTGGCGCTGGCGGAGCGCGGCCGTGCGCAGGGCCGTGCCGATCGTTTCGCCCACGCGCTGCAGCAGTTCGAGATCAGCGCCATGCAGGTCCGTCCCGCCGACCCGGCCGATCTCGACCACGCCCACCGAGTAGCCATCGGCCGTGACCGGCAGCAGGAAGACCTCGGAGGGCGCGGTGCTGCCCAGCGTGGTCGCCACGGCAAGGTGGCTGGCGGAGAGGTCGGCGAGCCTGCGCGGCTCGCCTTCCGAAATCACATCGCCAAGCAGCCCGCCGACGCGCGGCAGGCTGTCCGGGTGGTTCTCGGGCAAACCGGCACCACCACACAGCACCAGCTGGCGGCCGTCGGCGCGATAAAGCGCGCCTACCTGCGCCTCGAGGCGGCGGCACAGCGTCCGCACCGCGTGGATGCCGATCTCCTCCGGGCTCTGCTCGCCACGCAGGGCATGGGCCACCGCGTTATGGCCTTCCTGCAGCCAGAGCATGCGCTCGGACGCCATGCGCGCCCGCAGTGCCTGGCTCACCACCGTGGCGATGACCCAGAGGGAAATCGCGCCGATGGTGCGGTTGAGCTCGGAATGCCCTTCCGCCAGCGAGGGCGGCGAGAGCTTGTAGCCGATGGCGATCAGGACCGTCGAGACGAATGCCACCACGAAGGGCATGTCGGTGCGCGACTGGAAGACGGTGACGCCTACCGCGAAGAAGTAGAACACCCATACGGAGTAGCCCAGGGGGGTGACCGCGTCGATCCCCAGCGTGGCGGCGAGGATGAGGAAAACGACGGCCCAGATGGTGCGGTCGCGTGCTAACTGCTTCTGGCTCAAGTGGAAACCCCTGTAGAACTGGCGCGCACCCGGTGCGCATCCCGGGCATAACCTTCAAACGGTGCCGATTCGGCTGTAAAACCGATGTGATGAGCAGCCCGTCAGCAAATTGCCCGCTCCCTGCCAGCCCTTGGGACCAGGGTTGGCGTTAACGTGCCCGCACCTCTTCGAACAGGCATTCCCCGATGCTCAAGCAACTCCTCCTCGGCGCAGCATGGTCCCTGGCCACCACCGCGGCGCTCGCCGCCCCGCCCGATGCTGCCCTCCAGGGCAAGCTCCAGGCGGTCGCGGACAAGGCCCGCCCGGGCACGCTGGGCATCATGGTCATGGACCCGGCAAGCGGCCAGTCGGTGATGGTCAACGGGGGACGCTCGTACCTGCTGATGAGCTCGTTCAAGGCACCCATCGCCGCCGCCGTCCTGGCCCAGGTCGACGCGGGCAAGCTCAAGCTCGAACAGAAGGTCCACCTCACGCCGGCCGATATCGTCGGCGGCTCCGCCGTACCGTCGGTCGGGGCATCGCTGAAAAAGGGGCCGCGCGACGTCACGCTCGACGAACTACTGCACGGCGCCGTGAGCGAGAGCGACAACACCGCCGTCGATGCCCTGCTCCACGTACTCGGCGGCCCGGCGGTCGCCACCCGCTTCCTGGAAGACAAGGGCGTTCACGGCATGCGCATCGACCTGAGCGAAGGCGACCTGGCGCATATGTTCGAGGAGAAAGGCAGCACGGCCGTGCTGGCGAGCAAGGTGGACAGCAGCACGCTGGAGGCCGCTGCCGGCTTCCTGGAGAAGCTGGACGAGGGCCGCCTGCTGTCGCCCGCGTCGACCCGGAAGCTGCTTGGCCTGATGACGGCGCAGGTGATACCGAGCCGTATCCGCGCGGGCCTTCCCGCGGGTTCCCAGCTGGCTGACAAGACCGGCACCAGCGGCACGGAAGACGGCCGCCGTGCGGCGTTCAACGATATCGGCATCATCACGGGCCCGAACGGCAGCAAGCGCATCGTGGTGCTGTTCCTGTCGGACTCGCCGGCGAGCAGCGACCAAGCCACCAGCTGGTTTGCCGAGATCGGGAAGATTACTGCGGCTTCGATGTAGCGTTGTTGCGAGACGGCTCGCCTTCGGCTTCGCGTTGCTCGGCTTCGCCATCGCGTTAGCGCTCTGACGTCTCTGGAAAGAGCCCTTGGCGCCCACCCTCGCTGCTCAGACAGGTCCTCGTCGTTCGAAAAGGAGTGCCCCTCCGGGGCAAATGTACTTATTGCCCTACTGGCGCGAACCGGCAGCCGCGCGGGGGCTTTTCTACGAGACGTCCCTGTCTCGTAGAAAAGGGCCGGCCATCCATGGCCGACCCCCTGCGGGCCATTTCCCGCCCAGCCGCCTCGCCTGCGGAACTCGCCTCGAGGGTGGGCGCCAAGGACTCTCGGACGCGGTGCGGTTGGGTGGTGGGAGAGCCGGTGGCGCTTCGATGGCCTGTCACGGCTTCATCGCTGCGTAGGTAATCGCGCGCAAGCGCGCTCCCACAGGCGAATGGCGGGCGGACGACCATGCTCTTGTGGGAGCGCGCTT
>NZ_JBVJMK010000019.1:97360-101249 GCF_055584245.1 Luteibacter sp. NPDC104163 | reverse complement strand
CTGCTTGACGATCTTGAGCTTGAAGCGCTTCGGGTACTTGGCCATGTCGGACATCTCAGGTGGGAGAAGATGTCCAACTTCTGGGGGTCACCTCATTGCGCGCGATGGGGTTGCCGCGAGCACCCATCGCGCGCAAGCGCGCTCCCACAACGCCATTCGTTATGCCGCGGGCAAATCGAACACCCGGCGCAGGTACGCCAGGTAATCCAGGTCTTCGCACATGCTCTTCCCGGGTGAATCGGAGAGCTTGGCGACCGGCTGGCCGTTGCAGCGGGTCATCTTGATCACGATGTTGATCGGTTCCGGCCCGGTGTCGTTGGTCAGGTTCGTGCCCACGCCGAATGACACAAGGCAGCGCCCCTCGAAGTGGCGGTACAGATCCATCACCTTCGGGATATCCAGGCTGTCGCTGAACACCAGCGTCTTCGTACGCGGATCGACGCGGTTCTTCTCGTAGTGCGCGAGGATGCGATCGCCCCAGGCGAACGGGTCGCCCGAATCGTGGCGCGCGCCGTCGAACAGCTTGCAGAAGTACATATCGAAGTCGCGCAGGAACGCGTCGAGCCCGTAGACGTCGGATAGCGCGATACCCAGGTCGCCGCGGTATTCACGCGCCCACGCCTCCAGCGCCGCGACCTGTGAGTCGCGCAGGCGCGGCCCCAGCGACTGGAACGCCTGCAGGTATTCATGGGCCATGCTGCCGATCGGCGTCATGCCCTGTTGCATTGCGAACAGGACGTTGCTGGTACCGGCCAGCTGCCTACCCCAGCCTTCGCGCATGATCCCCAGCGCTTCCTCATGCCACGCGCCCGAGAAACGACGGCGCGTGCCGTAGTCGGCGAGGCGTACTTTTTCAAAGCCCGGCGTATCGCGCAGCAGCGCGATCTTGGCGCGCAGGCGCTGGCGGCCTTCGGCGAGGTCGTGCCCTGGGTACGCATGGCGGAAGTACAGCTCGTTGATGATCGCCAGCAGCGGCACCTCGAACAGGATGGTGTGCAGCCACGGGCCACGGATCACCAGCTCGATTTCGCCGTTGCCCTTCTCCGAGGGCGCGATGTGGACGTACTTCGCATTCAGCTGGAACAGGCCCAGGAAGTCGACGAAGTCGCTGTCGATGAAGCGCATGGCGCGCAGGTAGTCGAGCTCGGAATCGCTGAAGCGCAGCGAGCAAAGGTGCGCGAGCTCCTCCCTGATCGCCGGGATAATCGGCACGAGATCCACGCCAGGCGTACGGCAGCGAAACCGGTACTCGACTTCCGCGGCCGGGTACTGGTGCAGCACCACCTGCATCATGGTGAACTTGTAGAGGTCGGTGTCCAGCAGCGAGCGGATGATCATGCGCTCGCCCCGGTGAGGGCGATCTGCTTCTCCACGGCATCCATGAAGGCTTCCGTACCCGGCCAGGGCGAGATGCGGCCGAGTTTCTTCCCGCGGTGGAAGAGGAAAAACGCCGGGATGCCATGCAGGCCGAAGCGCGTCGCCATCTTCGGGTCGTCGTAGACGTTATCGTGCAGCCAGCGCAGTTCGGTGCGCTGGAAGCGCTCCGGCGTGAGCAGGATCTGGCGCTTCGCGATATCGCAATTGGGGCAGTCGCGCCCCCACAGGAACAGGATGGCGATGCGGTTGTCGTCGGCCGCGAGGTCGGCATCGAGTTCGGTGCTGGTGATCTTCGCCATGGGGAACTGCGCGAAGAACCCGGGGACGGTGGTATCGGACATGGTGGATCCGTGATCGGTTCGAACTCCCCGCATGGGGGCGATGGGGCGATAATTCGAGGGTACTGCGATCATGCGCCCCACCCAAGGAATCCCCGTGCGCCTTTTGCTAGCCCTTATCCTCGCCGTTTGCGCCGGCCTGGCCCAGGCCGCCAGCCTTTCCATCGTTACCGGCCATGGCACGGCCACCCTCAGCACGCAGCAGCTCCTGGCGCGGCCCGACCTGCGCACGATCGATGTGCCCGCCGATGTCTCGTACCAAAAGGCGATGCGTTACCAGGCCGTGCCGCTGAAGGCCTTGCTCGCCGGTGTGCCGGCCGCTGCGCACCTGCAGTTCACGGCGTTGGACGGCTTCGCCGCGGAGATCCCGGCGGCCCTCGTGCTCGATGGCCACGGCGCGGAAGCCTGGCTGGCCGTGGTAGACGCGGCGTGGCCCGCGCTGGGCGACGGCAAGCCCTCGGCCGGGCCGTTCTACCTCGTGTGGCTGCATCCGGAGGCCGGCAAGGTCGGGCCAGAGCAATGGCCTTACCAGATCGCGTCGATCCGCGTGCTTGCCGATCCTGCGTTGCGCTTCCCGCTGATGCGCCCTGCCCCGGGCCTGGCGAAAGATAGCCCGGTGATGCGCGGCTTCGAGGTGTTCCAGAAGAACTGCATCACCTGCCACACGCTCAACGGCCAGGGCGATGCGAAGCTCGGCCCGGACCTCAACATCCCGCACAGCCCGACCGAATACCTGCGCGACGGCATGCTGCGCGTACTGGTGCGCAACCCGCAGGACCTCCGTCACTGGCCGCAGGCGAAGATGCCGGGTTTCAGCGCGCAGGTGATCAGCGATGCCGACCTGGCCAACCTCGAGGCTTACCTGAAGCACATGGCGGGGCGCAAAGCCACGCCTTGACCGCGTGACACTGTGGGAGCGCGCTTGCGCGCGATGGGTCTGAGGGAGAGCATCGCTCGCAAGCTCACTCCCACAAGAGCTGGGCCACAGGAGTTCACCCACAAGAGCTCGCCCACAGGGTGGGCTCCTACGGGGTTTTTAGTGACGTGAGATGTCTGGTACGTTCCGCGGGCGGCTGTTTTGCCAGGGCCTGCACCTCGGCAAAAAAAGCCGGCCACTGCCGCCCGCTTTGTTCGAACAACGCCGCGAACGCCCCCGTCCACTGGTCGTACAAGCCGAACGGCAACAAGCGCGCGTTGTTCATCGGCTGCGCCATCCAGCGGTCGTAACGGTGGTCGCCGCCGGCCTCGTTCTCACGCCATGCAAGGTACTCACCGCGGAACACCTCGAAGGTTTCCGCCTTGGCGACGCGCTTGGCGTCATCGCTCATGGGCTGCGCATACATCGCCTTCAGGCGCTCGCGCAGCGCAAGCACCTGCTCCGTGAACGAGCGGGACAGCATGTCAACCTTCGGATCCGGCGCGGTGAGCCCCTTCGCCGCGTGCCATTCGCGCACGCCTTCCTGCTCGACAAAGTTCGCATACGACTCGTTGAACGATGAGTCGTTCTTCACGTAGATCTTCTGGTGCGCGAGTTCGTGGAAGATGGTGCCGACCAGGTCATCGTCATCCCAGCCGAGCATGCTGCTGAGCACGGGATCGGCGAACCAGCCGAGCGTGGAATACGCGGGGACATCACCGATGCTCACGTCGTTGCCTGCCGCGCGCTGGCGGGCGGCTTCACGATTCGCGAGGTCGCGGTTGAAGTAGCCGCGGTAGGAAACGCATCCGGCGAACGGGAAACAATGCACCACGGGGTCGACGGAGAGCTCAGGCGCGGCGAACACGTTCCATGCGACCCATGGCCGGTCGAGCTGCACGTAGTAGGTGTAGCTGCGGTTGTCGGGCAAACCGAGCCGCGCGCTGGCGAAGCGTCGGGCTTCGCTCGCGGTGACCAGGCGCTGGCGCACCTTGTCGGACGTCCGCGGATCGCCTACCACCTTGTCGATGGGCTTGCGGGCTGCAAGCAGCGCCATCTGCCCGTGGGTGACATGGGCGTAGTAGCCCGCGGTACGGCAACCGGCAAGCAAGGCGAGCATGGCGACGAGGAGGACACGCATCGGGGCATTGTGCCCGAATTGTGGGAGCGCGCTTGCGCGCGATGGGGCTTGGGGCTAGCACCCATCGCGCGCCACCGCGCACCCACACCCACCGACAACAAAACCCCCCAAAATCCA
>NZ_JBVJMK010000019.1:85493-97350 GCF_055584245.1 Luteibacter sp. NPDC104163 | reverse complement strand
GCCACCCGCCCAACCCGGGCCTCCTGCCCCCCGTGGACGCCCGCACGGGGGCCTTGGCCCCCTTTGGGGGCGCGCGGGGGGGGGGGGGGGGGGGGGGGGGCCCCCCCCCCCGCCCCCCCCCCCCCGCTCCCACAGCACGGTCCTACAACAGCCCTCAGTTGCCGGTGGTCATGGACTTGAGCACGCCGTCGCGGCGGATCAGGCCGTGCATCAGCGCGGCGCCCATGTGCGCCAGGAACGTGAGGAAGAACAGCCACGCGAGGTAGCGGTGCGCTTCACGCAGCCAGGCAAACAGCGCAGGATCCTGCGGCAGGATTGGCGGCAGGACGAAACCGCCACCCATCGTCACCGGGTACTTCCCTGCCGAGAGCATGCCCCAGCCGATCAGCGGCATCAGGATCATCAGGGCGTACAGCACCCAGTGCGAGCCCTTCGCGGCGAGCTTCTGCCACTCCGGCATATCGACGGGCAGCGGCGGCGGCCGGTGCACCAGGCGGAAGCCAAGCCGGATAAGCGCAAGGACGAAGATCGCCATGCCCAGCGGCTTGTGGATCGCGAGGAGCGTGGCGTGCTTCTCCGCCAGTGTGCTGACCATGCCCGCGCCGATGAACAGCATCGACAGGATCATGAGCGCCATGAGCCAGTGCAGCACGCGGGCGAACGGATGGAAAGTGTCGTAGCGACTCATGGCTGTCCCTCCTTCGGCCGTTCGGTGCCCGGCAGGTGGCCTTCCTCGCTGGTGCGGCGCAGGTAGGATTCCGCATATGCCGCCGAGCGCGCCACGATGATCGGATCGCCCGAGATTTCCATGCCATGCGGCAGGATCGCGGGATCGTAGTTCACGTCACGGCACGGGCCATCGGCCTGCGGCTGCCAGCTGTCGAGGACGATCGTGCCGGCATCGACCACCTTGCGGTCATCGGGCCAGGCTTTCGCCGCGTCATCCACCGGATCGCCATCATTGGCGAAGACGAACTGCAGGTGCCAGCGCGCCGGCCCGGCCGCGAGGCGCTTCTGCAGGTCGGCGGCGAGGTAATCCGTATCGCCCGCGGCCGGGCTGCCATCGCCCGTGGAAGGCGTTTCCGGCACGACCTGCCAGCGCACCGCGTGGCGCTGGCCGGAACCATCGCGCAGGTAGAACGCGTTGAGGCTCTTGTAGGTCTCGTCGACGTAGCTGGCCGGCGGCTTGGCCTGCGAGATCCACGCCAGGAACGGGCCCGTCTCCGGATGCGAACCGAAGAAAGCCTTGGCCTTGTCCGGGTTCGGCTTGCCCGTGGCGGGGTCCGGCGCGGTGGCGACGTTCAGGTCGTAGAAATCCTTCGGCGTCGATACCGGGAACACCGGCATCGCGTTCATGCCGGTACGCCACTGCTCACCATCGGCCATATCGAAGCGCAGGGCCATGCTGCGGATCGGGGCCGAGCTATCCGGTGCCTGCGGGTTACCGCCAGGGATAGCGAACCGCCCGACGAGCGGCGTACTCACGCCCTGGCCGAACAGCTTGGCCTCGGAGAAGCTGGCCAGTTGCCCGTTGGATTCGAAACGGCCGCCCACGCAGATGCCCTTGGCGTGATTACGCCGGTAGCCCGGGTGCAGGCCCGAGTTGGCCTGGAGCAGGCTCACGATCTTCTTTGGGCCGAGCCGGTCGGGGGTCAGCCAGCCGCCGGCATAGCCGAAGACGAGCGCGGTACCGACAACGGCCAGGCCGATCACGCCCCAGCGCCAGGCAAGGCCTGACGGCGGGCGCGGGTTCCTGGGGTCCTGCATGGTGTTTCTCCTTTCCCCGCGACGCGGGGCTTCAAAAGGTGGGACGCACGTCAGCGACTTTTATTCCCCGTGCACGGAATATTCCGTCACGACGGTCGTCTAACCCATGTCCCGCTCCGGCAAGAGGCCCGGCATGCCCGATACGCAATTCGACGACGCCCTGCGCCTGATGCTGCCGCGACTGCGGCGCTTTGCGCTGTGGCTCGCCCGCGATTCGCATGCGGCGGATGACCTGGTCCAGTCGACGATGGAACGGGCCCTGGCGAAAGCATCCTCCCGCCGTGATGACGAGAGTCTGCGGGCATGGCTGTTCGCGATCTTGTACCGGTTGTTTCTTGACGGGAAACGCCGGGCCAGCCGGTACGCGCTGCTGCTGAACGCGCTGGGCCGCGACGAGGCGCCCACCTGGCCGTCCGCCGAGCGGGTGGCCGAGGCGCATTCGACCCTGGCGGCGTTCGCATCGTTGCCTGTAGAGCAACGCAGCCTGCTGCTTTGGGTCACCGTGGAGGGGCTCAGCTACCAGGAGGTGGCCGGGATCCTGGGTGTACCGATCGGCACCGTCATGTCCCGTCTTTCGAGGGCCCGGCGCGCCTTGCGCGCGCTGGGCGATGGATCCACCGAAACCCCTGCCCTGCGACTCCTGAAATGAGCACCTCACCCCCCAGCGAACACGATATCCACGCCTACGTGGACGGCCACCTGGACGAGCCGCGGCGCAGCCACGTGGAGCGCTACCTCGCCCGCGACGCCGAGCGGGCGAACGAGGTACAGGCCTGGCGCCAGGGTGCACAGCAGTTGCGCGCCCTGCTGGCGGGTGACCTGGCCCCGGTACCGGCCATGGATCCGGTCGCGGTACGCGCCCGTGTCCACGAACGCCGCGTGCGGCGCGTGGCGCTGGCCGCGGGGTTCGTGCTGTGCCTGGGCCTTGGCGCGATCGGTGGCTGGGCGGCGCGTGGCATGGGTGCAGGCGCGACGGCGCCCATGGCCGATGCGATGCAGGCCTACCGCCTGCTGGCGGTGGACCACGGCCTGGGCCTGGATATCAGCACACCGAATGAAAACGACCTGCGAGCGTGGCTCAGCGGCCGCGTGGGTGCGGACGTACGCCTCCCCGACTTCGCCGATGCCGGTTTCCGTCCCATGGGCGGGCGCCTGTTCGCCACCGACCAGGGGCCGGCCGCCATGGTCCTGTACGACGACGGCAACGGCCACACGGTGAGCTTCTACGTGCGCCCGCCGGGCGAAGCGCGCCACCTGCTGCCACGCGGCGAACGCGAGGACGGCGGCCTGCTGGCGAACTACTGGTCGAAAGGCAGCCACAACTTCGCGGTGGTGGCGTTGGCTGATGCTGCCGGGCGGCTGGCCGCGCAGCGCATCGTCAGCAAGGCGCTCTAGCTCGCGCGTTGGCGAGGGGCCACGACTGCATTTGTGGGAGTGAGCTTGCGAACGATGCTCTGCCGCAAGGCCATCGTTCGCAAGCTCACTCCCACAACAGCCAGACGGCTTAGCGTTCGAACAGCTCGCCGTTGTGCAGCTCCAGCGTGCGGTCCATCCGCTTCGCCAGGCGCTGGTCGTGGGTGACCAGGACGAAGCTCGTGCCGATTTCGCGGTTGAGCTCCAGCATCAGGTCGTACACCGCGGCGGCGTTGGCCTCGTCGAGGTTGCCGGTGGGCTCATCGCCAAGCACGCAGGCGGGCCGCGTCACGAGGGCGCGGGCCACGGCGCAGCGCTGGCGTTCGCCACCGGACATCTCCGCCGGGCGGTGGCGCAGGCGTGCGCCCAGGCCGACGCGTTCGAGCAAGGCGGTCGCTTCCTTCTGCGCCTGCGCGATGGCCACGCCGCGGATCAGCAGCGGCATGCACACGTTCTCGAGCGCGGTGAACTCGGGCAGCAGGTGGTGGAACTGGTAGATGAAGCCGAGCGAACGGTTGCGTTCGCGGCCACGCTCCGCATCGGAGAGTTCGGACAGGACGCGGCCATTGACCTCGACCTTGCCCGCGGTGAGCGTATCCAGGCCACCGATGATGTGCAGCAGCGTGGATTTGCCCGAACCGGAGGCGCCCACGATGGACAGCGTCTGCGCGCGGCGCAGTTCGAAGTTCACGTTGGAGAGCACGCCGGTGCGCAGGTCGCCCTCTTCATACACCTTGGCGACGCCGGTGGCGCGCAGGACGATATCGTTCGGCTTATTCATAGCGGAGCGCCTGGGCGGGCTGCACGCGCGAGGCGCGCCACGCCGGGTACAAGGTGGCCAGCAGCGAGAACGCAAAGGTGACGACCACCACGGAGCCCACGTCGGACCACAGCAGCTGGCTCGGCACCTCGCTGATGTAATACACATCCGGCGCGAGGAAGGTGTGGCCGGTGACGTGTTCGATGAACTTCACGATGGCCGGCAGGTTGTACGACAGCAGCGAACCGAGCAGCACGCCGGCGCTGATGCCGACCACGCCGACCAGCAGGCCCTGCACCATGAACATGCCCATGATGCTGCGCGGCGTGGAACCCAGCGTGCGCAGGATCGCGATGTCGGCCTGCTTGTCCGTCACGAGCATCATCAGCATGGAGATCAGGTTGATCACCGCGACCAGGATGATCAGCGAGAGGATCACGAACATCACGGTCTTCTCCATGTCGATCGCATGGAAGAAGTTGGCGTGCGTATCCATCCAGGTCTGCACGCGATAGGTCTGGCCGAGCTTGTTCACCAGGTCCTGCGCCACGGGCCACGCCTCGCGCATGTCGTCGAGCTTCAGGCGGATCCCGGTGGGACCCGACTGGCCGTTGAGGCGCTCCGCATCGGGCATGCTGACCAGGGCCAGGTTGGAGTCGTACTCCTGCATGCCCAGTTCGAAGATGCCGCTGACGGTGAAATTGCGCAGCTTCGGCACCGCGCCCATCGGCGTCGCCGTGAACTGCGGGACCACCACGGTGACCTTGTCGCCTGTCTCGACGCCCAGCTCCTGGGCCAGTTCGCGGCCGAGGATGATGTTCCAGCTGTGGTCGGTGAGGTCGGTCATCTTCCCTTCGACCATGTGCCGGTCGAGGTCGGAAACCTTCGGCTCCATGTCGGGCACGACGCCGCGGATGATCGCGCCGCTGGAACGGCGGGCCTGGAGGAAGGCCTGGATCTCGACGTAGGGGGCGGCCCCTTCGACATGCGGCGTGGACTTCGCCACGTCGACGGCGCGCTGCCAGTCGCGGACGGTCTCGTCGATGCCGGATACGGTCACATGCGATACGGCGCCGAGGATGCGCGTGCGCAGCTCGCTATCGAACCCGTTCATCACCGACATGACCGTGATCAGCGCGGTCACGCTGATGGCGATACACACGATGGAGACCGTTGAGATGAACGAGATGAACTGGTTGCGCCGCTTGGCCCGCGTGTAGCGCAGGCCAATGAAGAGCTCGAGGGGTCTGAACATACCTGTCGAAAAGCACCTTGGAAGGGGGAGCCGCGACGAAAAACGCGCACCGCGCGGCAGATTGCCCGATGCAGCCCGCCTCGGCAACTAGGACGGGGCCGGGCCATGAACTTGTGGGAGCGCGCTTGCGCGCGATGGGTGCTCGCGGCAAGCCCCATCGCGCGCAAGCGCGCTCCCACAACCGTGGGTCAGGCAGGCGGGTCAGGCGCCGGCCGAGCCCAGCCGGACTCGCAGGATCCGCAGCGTCTCCGGCTCCATGTTGTCCGGCCCGAGGACCAGGCTGGCCTGGCCGCCGTGCCAGAAAAGCCGTAGGCACACCCATTCACCGACCACGCGGGCGTCCCGGGGTTCCGCGGCGTGGAGCGCGCCATCACGATCCACGACGAGCCAGCCACCACCGGGCAGCCACTGGGCTGCCGTGATCCGTGGGTGACGTTGCTGGTGGACGCGCCACAGGCCAAAGGCCAGCGCAGCGAGGGAAAGCGCCATCCGGGCGGCAGCGGGGAGTTCGGTGGGCCACGGCGCCATGGCCCCGGCGGCAACGATGCAGAGCAGCAGCAGGCTCAGCCTGGCCGACGGGCGTGCCTCAAAGGTGATGCCTTGTGCGGATGTCATCGATGATTGCCTGCCAGTCGTCGCGCGGGGCGTGGGCATGGCCCATCACCCAATCCCAGAGATCGGGATCCTGCACGTCGAGCAGCTCATCGAATGCCAGCCTGGCCGCCTCATCCGCGTCGGCGAAGCGCTCGTCGAGCCACCAGCCGAACAGCTGGTCGAGTTCGCGGGTACCGCGGCGGGTACGCCAGCGCAGGCGCTTGAGGCGGGCTTCTTCCATCACAGACGCACCTTCGGGAGTGAAAACGACTGTGGGAGCGGGGGGGGGGGGGGGGGGGGGGGGGGCCCCCCCCCCCCCCCCCCGCCCCCCCCCCCGCTCCCACACTTCTCATCGAGGCCTTAGGCCGAGCGGCGCTGGACGATCAGCTTCTTGATTTCCGCGATCGCCTTGGCCGGGTTCAGGCCCTTCGGGCAGGTGCGGGCGCAGTTCATGATGGTGTGGCAGCGGTACAGCTTGAACGGATCCTCGAGATCGTCCAGGCGGTTGCCGGTGTCTTCATCACGGCTGTCCACGATCCAGCGGTAGGCCTGCAGGAGGATGGCGGGACCAAGGTAACGGTCGCCGTTCCACCAGTAGCTCGGGCACGAGGTCGAGCAGCAGGCGCACAGGATGCACTCGTAGAGACCGTCGAGCTTCTTGCGGTCTTCCGGCGACTGCAGGCGCTCCTTGTCGGCCGGGGCCGGGCTCTGCGTGCGCATCCACGGCTTGATCGACGCGAACTGCGCGTAGAAGTGCGTCAGGTCGGGCACCAGGTCCTTCACCACCGGCATGTGCGGCAGCGGGTAGATGTTGATGGTGCCGTTGCTGCCGCATTCCTCGATGGAGCGCGTGCACGCCAGGGTGTTGGTGCCCTGGATGTTCATCGCGCACGAACCGCAGATGCCTTCGCGGCACGAACGGCGCAGCGAGAGCGTCGAGTCGATCTCGTTCTTGATCTTCAGCAGGGCGTCCAGGACCATCGGGCCGCACGTATCGAGATCGACCTCGTACGTATCGGTGCGCGGGTTCTGGCCGTCATCCGGCGTCCAGCGGTAGATCTTGAAGGTGCGCGTATTCTTCGCGCCCTTCGCCGGGAAGTGCTTACCGGCCGTGATAGTGGAATTCTTGGGTAGCGTGAACTCTGCCACGATTGCCTCTCCGGTCCGGTATTAGTAAACGCGCTTTTTCGGCGGCACGACTTCGACTTCGTCCGTCAGGGTGTACATATGCACCGGACGGAAATCGAACTTCGAGCGGCCTTCCTCGTCGATCCAGACCAGCGTGTGCTTCTGCCAGTCGTGGTCGTCGCGGTCCGGGAAATCCTCGCGGGCGTGGGCGCCGCGGCTCTCGGGGCGCTGGTTGGCCGAATGCATGGTTGCAACGGCCTGGGCCAGCAGGTTCGAAAGCTCCAGGGTCTCGATCAGGTCGGAGTTCCAGACCAGCGAACGGTCGGTGACCTTCACGTCCTTGAACTTCGAGAACACCTCGGAGATCTTGCTCGAACCTTCCTGCAGGGTTTCGCCGGTGCGGAACACGGCGGCGTCGTTCTGCATGGTCTTCTGCATCTCGGCGCGGATGGCGGCCGTCGGCGTGCTGCCGTTGGCGTAGCGCAGCGCATCGAAGCGGCCCAGGGCCTGGTCCAGCGCATTCGCCGGCAGGTCCGGATGGGCCGTGCCCGGCTTGATGACCTCGGCGCAGCGGTTTGCCACCGCACGGCCGAACACCACCAGGTCGAGCAGCGAATTGGAGCCCAGGCGGTTGGCGCCGTGCACCGACACGCAGGCGGCCTCGCCGATGGCGAACAGGCCCGGCACCACGGCATCCGGATCGTCACCGAGCTTGGTGACCACTTCGCCGTGGTAGTTGGTCGGGATGCCGCCCATGTTGTAGTGGACGGTCGGCAGCACCGGGATCGGCTCCTTGGTCACGTCGACGCCGGCGAAGATGCGCGCGGATTCGGCGATACCCGGGAGACGCTCGCCGATGACCTCGGGACCGAGGTGCATCAGGTTCAGGTGGATGTGATCCTTGTTCGGACCCACGCCACGGCCTTCGCGGATTTCGATGGTCATGGCGCGGCTGACGACGTCACGCGAGGCAAGATCCTTCGCGTTCGGCGCGTAGCGCTCCATGAAACGCTCGCCCTCGGAGTTGGTGAGGTAGCCACCTTCGCCGCGGACGCCTTCCGTGATGAGGCAACCCGCGCCGTAAATACCGGTCGGGTGGAACTGCACGAACTCCATGTCCTGCAGCGGCAGGCCGGCGCGCAGCACCATGCCGCCGCCATCGCCCGTGCAGGTGTGGGCCGAGGTGGCGCTGAAGTAAGCACGGCCGTAGCCGCCCGTCGCCATGACCACCGCGTGGCCGCGGAACAGGTGGAGCGTGCCTTCGTTCATGTCGAGCGCGAGCACGCCGCGGCAGACGCCATCCTTGTCGAAGATGAGGTCGATCGCGAAGTATTCGATGAAGAACGTGGCGTCGTGGGCCAGCGCCTGCTGGTACAGCGTGTGCAGGATGGCGTGGCCGGTACGGTCGGCCGCGGCGCAGGTACGCTGCGCGGTGCCCTTGCCGTAGTGCGTGGTCATGCCACCGAACGGACGCTGGTAGATCTTGCCTTCTTCCGTACGCGAGAACGGCACGCCGTAATGCTCGAGTTCGATGATGGCCGGGATCGCTTCGCGGCACATGTACTCGATGGCGTCCTGGTCACCGAGCCAGTCGGAGCCCTTGATCGTGTCGTAGAAGTGGAAGCGCCAGTCGTCTTCGCCCATGTTGCCCAGCGCGGCGGAAATACCGCCCTGCGCGGCGACGGTGTGCGAACGCGTCGGGAACACCTTGGTGATGCACGCGGCCTTGAGGCCTTTTTCGGCGAGGCCGAACGTGGCGCGCAGGCCAGCGCCACCGGCGCCGACCACGATCACGTCGTACTTATGTTGTTGGACCTTGTAGGCTTCCATGGATCAGCTTCCGAGCGCGACACGCAGCACGGCCAGCACGCCCGTGAGCGCGGCAAGTACGGCGATGAACTTGATGAGGACCAGCGAAGCCACTTCGAGCCAGCGGGTATGGACGTAGTCTTCGATGACCACCTGCAGGCCGAGTACGGCGTGGCGGAACATCGTGACGATGAAGGCGATGGCCAGCACGGCGTTCCAGGGCTTCGCGAGCGTGGCGCGTGCCGTGGCGAAGTCGGCATGCAGCAGGCCGAGCAGCGTGCAGAGGAACCACAGGGTCAGGAACACGAGGCCGAGCGCGGTGACGCGCTGGAGCATCCAGTGGCTGACGCCTTCCTTCGCGGAGCCCAGGCCGCGGGCCCGGGCGAGCGGGTTGCGCAGGTCCTTGCTCATGCGTGGCCTCCGGTGAGCACGTAGGCCCAGACGGCGATGGTCAGCACGATGGCGACCACGATCGCGGTCCAGCTGGAGCGGACGAACGACTCGATGGCGTAGCCCTTGCCCGTGTCCTGGACCAGGTGGCGGATGCCGTTGGCCAGGTGGTAGAAGAACGCCAGGGTCCAGCCGATCAGCACCAGCATGCCAAAGGCGCTGCCGGCACAGGCGGTGAACGTCGCGTAGGCTTCGGGGCCGGCGGCGAGGGACGCGAGGCCCCAGACGATAAGGAGGCTACCGACGGCAAGGATGATGCCGGTGGCGCGATGCAGGATGGAAGAAACCATCTGCACTTGCCATTTGTAGACCTGGAGGTGGGGTGAGAGCGGTCGTCCCGTTTGTGCCATGGCGGCTATCCTGGATTGGAATCGCTGATGCCCAACTAGCCCTCGCACGCCTTCCGGTCAGAAGTCGATGCAGCGTCCGTTCTTTTCCCAATCACCGTAACGGGTGGGATCCAATGGCGCTTTCTCGACCCCTGGCACACCGTTCGTGGGGACGACCGGCGGTACGAGCGGTTTCGCGGGAGCGGAATCGTTCGACTTTTCGGGCGCTGAGGGATGGTCGGACATGGTTATAAAACTCTAAAAGCGTAATACCTGTGCCTGTTCAGCACAACCTTGACTAACCCGGCAAGGCTTGGTTTGGCCTTGGCCTGACCGTATATCTTACTCCTCCCTCCCCTTCCCCGCGCCCCCATGCCGAGCCGTACCACTCGCCCCATCACCCTCGCCGGCCCCGATGCCGCCGCCTTCGCCAACGCCCAGCTGAGCAGCGACGTCCTTGCCCTGGCCACCGGCCGCTGGCAATGGAGCGGCTGGCTCGACCCCAAGGGGCGGGTCCGTGCGCTGTTCCAGGTCGCGCGTGTCGCCGACGACCGCTTTGTCATCGTGCCGCGCGGTGGCGATGGCGAACGCCTCGCGAGCGACCTCAAGCGTTTCGTGTTTCGTTCGAAGGTAACGATCACCCTGCACAATGCACGCTTCATCGCCGATGGCGATGCATGCGACGACATGCATGCGATCGAAGGCAACGACGCTTCACTCGTGCTTGGTGAAGGGGATGCATCGATACATATCGGTATGCGCGATGACGGTGATGCATGGATCGCGCGACATATTGAAAAAGGATTCGCGTGGTTGCCCGATGAAGCACTCGACGCGTTGTTGCCACCTGCGCTTTCCATGGAACGACTGAATGCGGTGTCGTTCAACAAGGGTTGTTTCCCGGGCCAGGAAATCGCTGCGCGCCTGCATTTCCTCGGCGGGCACAAGCGTCACCTGCGCACGGTGCGACCTGATGTCGCGCTTACGCATGGACAATCACTGCGCATTGACGGACGTGATGTCGGTATCACTCTGATGCACAACGAATCCGTAGAACGCCCTATATCGCTTGTCGTATTGGAAGATGCCGCGGCTCAGGCGGAAACTCTTGAAATTGACGGCGTACGCCTACACGTCTTGTCGACGTTCGCTGCGTGACGTTTCGCACAGTTTCGTAAAAAATAGTTTCTGAACAGCGTGAGCCTAAGCTGAATCGTGCCGCATCTGCACTTGCGTAAAACGTGACGCGCCACTAGTCTCCGCCGATCCCATTGCGTGGCCATGGTGTATCGCCATGGTTACACCCGCGACGATCCGTCGACGATGACGGTTCTGGCGCGACCCGGCGAAAGCCGGTGGATATTGAACTGCGCGCCGCCTTAGAGCGCGCTGTAGCCGACGGAGCCGCCGCCATCGCGATGCCGCTCCCTTTCGGCGAACCCCTACCGGGAGGCTCCGGACAGCCGCCCAGTACAGTCACAGTGTGTGACGCCCGAAGCATTCGTGTTCAACCGCTTACCCCAGCGGATGCATTCGGTTGGTCCAGGTAGTAACGGCCTGCCCGCCCGTCTACCGCCCGTACGTCCCCCATGGCTCTTCCAAGAGACGCCGCAAGTGACGGAAAAGCTCGTTGGAGGCAGAAACACATGAAACTCTCAGCATTGCTCTGGATGGCGTCCGTCCTCCCGAGCCACCTTGCCGACCAGACGTGCCTGGCGACGACGGTGTACCTCGAAGCACGTAGCGAACCGACCATCGGGCAGTATGCGGTGGCCGAAGTCGCCCTCCGCCGGCGTGATCGCGGCATGGGTGGCAAGAATGTGTGCGACGTCGTTTCCGCGCCGCGCCAGTTCGCTATCACCACCACGCCGAAGGATTTTGAGGTCACCGACCTCGTCTCCTGGACAAAGGCATGGAAGATCGCCGGCGACTCGCTCAATAACTGGAGCCTGCCGAAGAGCGAACGCCTGGTTTATGTTCCGCAGGCGGATCACTTCGCCACCGTTGCTGTCGCACCCACATGGTCCGCCAGCCGCATCGTCCGCAAGATCGGCGACCACGCGTTCTACGCCGTGAACTGACGAAGCGCTACACAACGTGGGGAAAAGGAATCGGGGCGGGCAGCTTGCGATTCCCGGGAAAAAGGGGCCCTCGGACGAGGGTCTTTTTTTTGGCCAAAAGAAACCCGCCATGCGGCGGGTTCAATCAAGCCTTGCCAGATACCTGTGGGAGCGGGGGGGGGGGGCGGGGGGGGGGGGGGGGGGGGGCCCCACCCCCCCCCCCCCCCGCCCCCAAAGTGGGCGGGGCGTCAGAGTAAAACCCGGCCGTAGGCCCAAAAACACGGAAAGGCCG
>NZ_JBVJMK010000019.1:0-85483 GCF_055584245.1 Luteibacter sp. NPDC104163 | reverse complement strand
TTTTTTTTTTGCCCAAAAAAAACCCGCCCTGGGGGCGTTTAAAAAAACCCTTTCCAATAACCGTGGGGACCCCCTTTTGCCCCGTTGGGTCCCCCCCCCCCCCCCCCCCCCGCCCCCACCCCCGCTCCCACAATAGCTTTCAGATATCCCACAATAGTTTGCAAATAGACGTCTAGACGGCTACATGCGGTACACGTGGTCGCCGCGGATCTCGACGTAATCACCGCGGCGAAGCTGCGGATCCTCCGCCTGCGTCACGACGGCGGAGCGTCCATCGTCCAGGCGGATCCGCACCTGCCAGGCGATATCCTGGCCATTGCGCTTGCCCACCTGGTTGCCGACGACGCCACCGACCACGGCACCACCGACGGTCGCCGCGGAGCGGCCATCGCCCTTGCCGATCGTATTGCCCAGCAGGCCGCCGGCCACCGCGCCGATCACCGCGCCAAGCGGTGAGGACTGGCGGTCGGTATAGATCTGCTGCACGTCATCCACGACGCCGCACTGCGCGCAGCGACGCGAACCGCCACGGTCGTCGTAAACCACGCGATCCTCGCGATACACCCGGCGCGGCTGCTCATAGCACGCTGTCAGCGACAGCGGCACGATGGCGGCGGCGACGAGGCCAAACTTGCGGACGATGCTATGCATGGGGATACGCCCTCGCGATGGATCGGGATGGTTACTGGCGGGCGTCGGAAACGACCGAGACGCCTTCCTGCACTTCAACGCGATCGCCCGGGTCGTGGTCCATGCGGATCGAACGGGTCACGCCGTTGTATTCGTAACGCACGTCGTAAGCCACGATCTTGTCGCCGCTGGTGCCCGGCACGGTGCTGCACTTACGCACGGTGCTGGTGACGGTGTTCGTCTCCTGGCGACGCTCCTGGATCTCGTGGCCGGCGTAACCGCCACCCACGGCACCCGCCACGGTGGCGAGCGTGCGGCCCTTGCCGCCGCCGATCTGGTTGCCGAGCAGGCCGCCGGCCACGGCGCCGATCGCCGTACCGGCGATCTGGTGCTGGTCCTTGACCGGTGCACGGCGGGTCACGACCTCGTCGTGGCACTCCTTCTGGGCCGACGTCGCCGCCTGGCGGACGGGGTCGACGCTGACCACGCGGGCGTACTTCGGGCCGGCCGGCTCGGGCGCGGCTGCCGGCGCAGAGGCCGGTGCGGGCGCATTGGCCACATCGGCGTTCGCATCGCGGTTGCAGGCAGAAAGGCTCAGCACCAGGGCCGCGCCCAAACCGGCGTTCAGGACGGAAATCTTCAACCTGCTCATAACCCTAATCTCCACTGGATAGTGCGGCGTCCTACCGGGGCAACAACGCCCCGAAAGTTCGTAAGAACGCCTCGTAGACATTTGACAATCGTTAAACTGAACGACGCCTTAGACTGACCCCACCAAGCAAAACGGCAGCAAACCGGATGCATGACCTGATCGATACCCACGCCCATCTCGACGACAGCTCGTTCGACGCCGATCGCGGCGCCATGTTCGAGCGCGCCGCCCAGGCCGGCGTGCGGCGCTGGATCGTACCGGCGATCGATCGCGGAAACTGGGAGGCCATCGACCGTTTGTGTGCCTCGCGTGAAGGGGTCCACCCGGCCTACGGGCTGCACCCGATGTTCCTCGCCAGCCACCGCGATGAGCATCTCGACGAGCTTCCTACCTGGCTCGCGGAAAAGCGCCCGGTCGCCGTCGGCGAGATCGGGCTCGATTTCTACGTGGAAGGGCTCGACCCCGAACGCCAGCGCGCGATCTTCGAGCGCCAGCTGCATATCGCGAAGGAACACGATCTCCCGGTGATCGTGCACGCCCGTCGCGCGTTCGAGGAAGTGATCCACACCCTCCGCCGCATCGGCGGCCTGCGCGGCGTCGTGCATAGCTTCTCGGGCAGCGAAGAGCAGGCGCGGCAGTTGTTCGACCTGGGCTTCCATATCGGCATCGGCGGCCCGGTCACCTACGATCGCGCGAATCGCATCCACCGCGTCGTGGCAAACATGCCGCTGGAGTGGCTGCTGCTCGAGACGGATTCCCCCGACCAGCCCTGCGTGCACCACCGCGGGGAGCGCAACGAGCCGGCGTACATGGTCGATGTACTGGAGACCATCGCCCGCCTGCGCGAGGTCGACGCAAGCCAGATCGCCAGCGCGACCACGGTCAACGCCGGGAAGCTATTCGCCCTCCGCTAACGGCCCTGCTTGCTGCTTTTGTGGGAGTGAGCTTGCGAACGATGCCCTCCCGCGGGTCCATCGTTCGCAAGCTCACTCCCACAAGATCGGCCGCCACTTGCCGGGGCAAGCATCCCTTGCTAGCCTAATAGTTCACCAGCGAACTATTCCCCAGCGAAATGTCCAGCCTGAAACCATGTGTCGATGCCCTGTACGACGGGGTTGACCGCGTCGCGGAGATCATCCCGGGCCTGCCGAAGTGCGAGGTCCTGCTGATCCGCCTGCTCCTGCTCACCGGCGAGGCGTTGCAGCGTGACGTCGAGGCCAAGCTGAAGCCGTTCGACATGAACGACAGCGATTTCCGCACGCTGATGATGCTGTACTCGTCCGCCGAGGGCAGTTCCACGCCTGGCGAGCTCTGCGCGCTGGCCGAGCAGAAGCCCACCAACATGACCCGGATCACCAACCTGCTGGCCAAGCGCGGGCTCATCACGCGCACGCACGCCACGCATGATCGCCGCCAGGTGGTGCTGAAGATCACCGATGAAGGCAAGCACTTCGTCCGCCAGATGCTCCCGCCGATGTTCCCGGAGCTGACCGCCAAGTTCGCCTGCTTCACCGCCCCCGAGCGTAAGACCTTCGAGCACCTGCTGAAGAAGCTCGCCCTGCACCTCGATCCCACGGATGCCTCGACATGATCCGCACTGCTTTCCGCCCCGCCCTGCTGGCCGCGGCGCTGGCCACCGTGCTCGCCGCCTGCCACGTGCCGACGAAGATCGACCACCCCACGCTGCGCGATGACGTGCCGCTCGCTGGCGTCGATGCCGGCACGCGCGCCGGCTGGCCCGCGGCACAATGGTGGCGCGCCTATAACGATCCGCAGCTCGACCAGTTGATGGAGATGGCGCTGCGCGGCGCACCCGACCTGGCGCAGGCGAAGACCCGCGTCGACAGCGCCCAACAGAACATCCGCGTCGCCGCCGCACAGGCGGGCCTGCGCGTCGATGGCAGCGCACAGGTCACCCGCCAGCGCATGAGCGAGCACGGCCTCATCCCCGCCCAGTTCCTTGGCTTCACCTGGTACAACCAGGCCGATCTCGGCGTGCAGGTGAGCTACGACTTCGACTGGTGGGGCAAGAAGCGTTTCACCATCGAATCGGCGATCGACAGCGCGCGTGCGGCGGAGGCCGAGCGTTCGGCCGCATCGCTCTCGATCCAGTCGACCGTGGCCGACACGTACTTCGGCTGGCTCACGGACAAGGCACGCTCGGGTCTTGCCGACCAGCTGATCGCCTCGCGCGAGCGGGCGCTGCGCATTGCCGAGCTGCGCGTGAAGCAGGGCGTGGACGTGCCCGATACGGTGCAGCAGGCGCGCGGCGACCTGTCGGCCGCACGCCAGCAGAAAACCGCGCTGGAAGGTTCCGCCGCCATCCGCAGGGCAGCGCTTGCCGCCCTCGTCGGCGTCTCGCCGCAGGACCTGCCGGCGCTGACGCCGCGCGCGCTCCCCGATGTGGCGCCGGGCTTGCCGGACAACGTCGGTACCGACCTGATGGCGCGCCGCCCCGATATCGCCGCAAGCCGCTGGCAGGTGGAAGCCGCGCTGCGCCAGACCGACGCCGCGCGTGCGCAGTTCTTCCCCGATGTGAGCCTGAGCGGCATGGCCGGCCTGTCCAGCATCGACCTGGACAAAGTGTTCAACGCCAGCAGCCGCGTGTTCTCGCTGACCCCTGCCCTGCACCTGCCGATCTTCGAAGGCGGTGCGCTGGAAGCGAACCACGGCGTCACCCGCGCCCAGCTCGACGCCGCCGTGGCGCAGTACAACGCGACCGTCGCCTCGGCAGCACGCGATGTGTCGACGCAGGCGCTGGGCGCGCAGCAACTCGCCGCGCGCCGCACGCAGCAGGACGATGCGCTCAACGCGGCAAGCACCCTGCTCGCCAGCGCGAAGGCCCGTGCCGCACGCGGCGTGCGCGACGACCGCGAATCGCTCGCCACCCAGGCCGTGCTGCTCCAGCAGCAGGACATGGCCACCGACCTGCACGGCCAGGCCCTTGCCACCGACGTGAGCCTGATCAAGGCGCTCGGTGGCGGGTACCGCGCCGAATCCCCCGAATCCTCTTCCACGCCCAGCACCGACGGAAACCACAGCCCATGAGCGCGAATCCCAACGACACGACGCAGCCGGCCGAGAGCGGCAACGCGCCGAAGGACAAGCGCAAGCGCGGCCGCGCGCTGCTGATCGCCCTTGTCGTCTTCGTGCTGGCCGCCGTCATCTGGCTGCTGCTCTGGCTGTTCGTATTCTCCACGCGCGAGACGACCGATGACGCCTACGTCGGCGGCAACCAGGTCGGCATCTCCGCGCAGGTGCCCGGCATCGTCACCGGCGTGTTCGCCGACGACACGCAGCGCGTGAATGCAGGACAGGTCCTGGTCAAGCTGGATGCCACCGATGCTGACATCGCCCTGCGCAAGGCCAGCACCGCGCTGGCCCAGGCCGTTCGCCAGGTTCGCCAGCAGACCCAGTCCGCCGCCAGCGCCGATGCCTCGCTTGGCGCGCGCCGGCAGGACCTCAAGCGCGCCCAGGATGACCTGAAGCGCCGCATCCCGCTGCTCGCCGAGAAAGCCGTCGCTCCGGAAGAAGTGCAGCACGCTCGCGACGCGGTCGAAAGCGCCCAGTCGGCCCTCGATTCTGCGCAGCGCCAGGCAGACGCCGCGCGCGCCCTCGTGGATGGCGCCGACGTGGAAACGAACCCCGCCGTGCAGCAGGCGCGTGCCAACTTCCGCCAAGCGTGGGTCGCGGCGCAGCGCAATGCGATCGTCGCGCCGATCGATGGTTACGTCGCCCAGCGCAGCGTGCAGGTGGGCAACAGCGTCCAGCCCGGCCAGCAGCTGATGACCGTGGTGCCGCTGCACGACCTGTGGGTCGAGGCGAACTTCAAGGAAAGCCAGCTACGCCACGTGCGCATCGGCCAGCCGGCGAAGGTGGAAGCGGACATCTACGGCGGTGGCGTCGAGTACCACGGCCACGTCATCGGCCTCGGTGCCGGCACCGGTAGCGCGTTCTCGCTGCTGCCCGCGCAGAACGCGACCGGCAACTGGATCAAGGTGGTGCAGCGTGTGCCGGTGCGTATCGCGCTCGATGCCAGCGACCTCGACAAGCACCCGCTGCGCATCGGCCTCTCGACCGCCGTCACGGTGAACATCACGGACGACAAGGGCGATGTGCTGGCGAAGTCGCCCTCGACCACGCCGGTGGCGCAGACCACCGTCTATGACGACGTGGCGGCCAAGGCGGACGAAGCCGCCGACGCCATCGTCCAGCAGAACCTCGGGGCGCGCGTGCCTTGAGCGACGCACTCGCCACCCCGGATGCCGCGCCCGCACCCGCGGGCCCGAAACCGCTGCATGGCCTGCCCCTGGTCCTGCTGACGATCGCGGTCGCGTTCTCCACCTTCATGGAGATCCTCGACATGACGATCGTGAACGTGGCGGTGCCGCACATCGCGGGCAGCCTCGGCGTCAGCGCCAACGAGGGCACCTGGGCGATCAGCTCGTACGCCCTGGCCAGCGCCGTCATGCAGCCGCTCACGGGCTGGATCGCGAAGCGCTTCGGCGAGGTGAAGACGTTCTGCTTTTCCGTCGGCCTGTTCGTCGTGTTCTCGATGCTCTGCGGCCTGGCCACGAGCATGCCGATGCTGGTGCTGTTCCGCCTGCTGCAGGGCGCGGGCTCGGGGCCGATGGTGGCGCTATCGCTCTCGCTGCTGCTCGCAAGCTACCCGAAGGAAAAACAGGGTATCGCACTGGCGATGTGGGCCATGACCGTGGTCGTCGCGCCGATCTTCGGCCCGATCCTCGGCGGTTACCTCACCGACAACTTCTCCTGGCCGTGGATCTTCTACATCAACGTGCCCGTGGGCGCCGCGGCCGGTGTGATCACCTGGTCGATCCTGCGCACCCGCGAAACGAAGACGGTCAAGGCGCCGATCGATTCCGTCGGCCTGTTCCTCCTCGTGCTTGGCGTCGGCTGCCTGCAGTTCATGCTGGACAACGGCAATGACCACGACTGGTTCGCTTCGCCGCTGATCCTCACGCTGGGCCTCGTGGCGCTCGTATCGATCACGTTCCTGATCATCTGGGAACTGACCGCGAAGCACCCCGTGGTGGATCTTTCGCTGTTCGCGCGGCGCAACTTCACCGTCGGCGTCACGGCGCTGTCGCTCGGCATGCTCGGGTTCTTCGGTATTACCGTCGTGTTCCCGCTGTGGCTGCAGACGACGCTCGGCTACACCGCAACCTGGGCCGGCCTGGCCACCGCGCCGGTCGGTATCCTCGCGTTCCTCATGTCGCCGATCATCGGCAAGAACATCCAGCGGCTCGAACTGCGCGCGGTGGTGACCTTCGCCTTCATCGTGTTCGCGTTCACCGCGTTCTGGTTCTCGACGTTCAACAGCGGCGCGTCGTTCGCGACCCTGGTGCTGCCGCGTTTCGTGATGGGCATCGGCATCGCGTGCTTCTTCATCCCGTTGAACCAGATCTTCCTGTCGGGCCTGCGGCCAGACCAGATCGCCGGCGCCTCGGGCCTGGCGAACTTCTGCCGCACGCTCGCCTCGAGTATCTCCACCGCGATCACCGTGACCCTGTGGCAGCACCGGGGCGAAGCGCACCACGCCTCGCTGACGGAATACGTCAATCCGGCCTCGCCGGCCGCCATGGCCTATGTGGACAAGCTGCAGGCGGTCAACCTGCACGGCCAGGCACAGCTCACGGTGCTCGACCAGGTGGTGAACCGCGAGGCGCTCACCCTGGCTGTCAACGACGTGTTCTGGCTGTGCGGGATCCTGTTCCTGGCCCTCATCCCGATCCTCTGGCTGGCCCGGCCACCGTTCGGCAATGCGGGCGGCGCGGCGGGTCATTAAATCCAAGTTACGTAAATCGATCCAAATTCACGCACTGTGACTGAAAACGTTTACACGCCGTGAAACCAACTGGTGCGGCGCAATACCTCGTGGTAGCGTTCGCCGCATGGCACAAACCCTACGCATCATCAAAAAGTATCCGAACCGTCGTTTGTACGACACGGAAATTTCGAGCTACATCACGCTGGAGGAAGTCCGCCAGCTGGTCCTCGACGGGGAGAATTTCGAGGTCCGCGACGCCAAGTCAGGCGAGGACCTCACGCGCTCGGTGCTGCTGCAGATCATCGCGGAGCACGAGGAGCACGGCCAGCCGATGCTCTCCTCGCAGCTGCTGTCGCACATCATCCGTTTCTACGGGGATTCGCTGCAGGGCTTCATGGGGCCGTACCTGGAGCGCAGCCTGCAGGTCTTCCTCGACCAGCAGCAGCAGTTCCGCAACCAGCTCAACACCATGATGGGCCAGACCCCCTGGTCCATGCTCAACGAGATGACCGAGCGCAACCTCGACGTCTGGAAGTCGATGCAGCGCGGGTTCCTCGACGCGGCCACCGCCAAGCCGGCGGCCGCTACCCACGTGCCGCCGCGCGGCGGCAAGAAAGCCAGCTGATCACCGGCGCCGCCCGGGGCTTGCCCTCGGCGGCGTTGCGGCGCACGATGCGCTGCCCCGCAATATCGCCCAGGCAGGCTCCATGCCCCGTAACGACATCGCCGTGGTCGGCGCCGGCCTGGTCGGCGCCCTGGTAGCCACCCTGCTGACCCAGCGCGGGTTCCGGGTCACCGTTTACGAGAAGCGCCCCGATCCCCGGAAAGCCGGTTTCGCCGGCGGCCGCTCGATCAACCTCGCCCTGGCCGAACGCGGGCTGCACGCCCTGCGCGCCACCGGGCTGGCCGACCAGGTCCTCGCCCAGGCAGTGATGATGCGCGGGCGCATGGTCCACGACCCCGCGGGCCACAGCGGCCTCCAGCGCTATGGCGTGGATGATTCCGAAGTGATCTGGTCGGTATCGCGTGGTGGGCTCAATGGCCTGATGCTCGACGCCGCCGAAGCAGCGGGCGCCACCATCCATTTCGACCAGGGCCTGGCCGCGGCCGACCTGGAAAACGGGACCCTGACCTTGCGCGCGGCCGACGGCAGCGAGCGCACGGTCGATGCACCCGTGGTGATCGGCGCCGACGGCGCGGGCTCTGCGTTGCGCGCGGCGATGCACAAGCATTCGCCGCTCGGCGAACGCATCGAGGAACTCGGGCACGGCTACAAGGAACTCGAGATCCCGCCGGGTACGGATCCCGCGGCACCGTTCGCCATCGAACGCAACGCACTGCACATCTGGCCTCGTGGGCACTACATGTGCATCGCGCTCCCAAATCGCGAAGGCAGCTTCACCGTCACGCTGTTCCTGCCCAACGACGGCGAACATCCCAGCTTCCGGACGATCGCGGGCGCCGGTGCCGCCGAGGCCTTTTTCCGCACCGAATTTCCCGATGCGCTGGAGCTGATGCCGGAGTTCGCGAACGACTGGTCGGCGCACCCGGTGGGTTCACTGGCAACGCTTTACCTCGATCGCTGGCATATCGGCGGCCGCGCACTCCTCATCGGCGACGCCGCGCACGCCATCGTCCCGTTCCACGGCCAGGGCATGAACTGCGGGTTCGAGGATGCGGCGGAACTGGCGCAACTGTTCGAAGCCACGCCGGATGATCCGGCGGCGGTCTTCGCCGCGTTCGAAGCCAGCCGCAAGCCGAATGCCGACGCGATCGCGCGGATGGCGCTGGAGAACTACGTGGAGATGCGCGACAAGGTCGCCGACCCGCACTTCCTGCGCATGCGCGAACTCGGCGGCCTGCTCGCCCAGCGCTCACCCACGCACTACCTGCCGCGCTACCGCATGGTGACCTTCACCCACCTGCCCTATGCCTACGCACTGGAACGCGGCCAGGCCCAGGACACGCTGGTGGAGCAGTTGCTGCGCGGGCACGATGAGGTCGCATCCGTCGACCTCGATGCCGCGGTCCGGACCCTGGAAGCCACCCTTCCGCCGCTGCCGGCCCAGGCGTTCGAACGCGGCTAACTGGATACGCCTGCCGCATGGACAACCGGCGTCCGGCCCGCAACAATCGTCCGATGATCTCTTCCGCCCCCTTGCTTGAAGCCCGTGCCCTGTGCTTTTTGCGCCAGGACGAGCCGGTCTTCGGGCCGGTCGACTTCGCCTTGCATGGTGGCGAGATCGCCCTGGTCGAAGGGGACAACGGCAGCGGCAAGACCACGCTGATGCGCGTGCTCACCGGCATGCTGCACGCCGGCGAAGGCGAGGTGCTGCTCGACGGCGCACCCTTCGCGCTGGATACCATGGCGGGTGCGGTTGTTTTCCTCGGCCACCACCTCGGCCTGAAGTTCGACCTGACCGCGCGCGAAAACCTCGCCGTGTCTGCGGGTCTTTACGGCGTGCGCGCCGGCACCACGATCGCTGCCGTGCTCGCAGACGTCGGCCTGCCTGGCTTCGAGGACGAGCCGATCCGCCGCCTCTCCGCCGGCCAGAAAAAGCGCGCCGCCCTTGCCCGCCTGCTGCTGCTGCCGGCGCGCGTGTGGCTGCTCGACGAGCCGTACGCCAACCTCGACCGCGAAGGCATCGCCCTGGTCAACCGCCTGCTCCGCGAGCATGCCGCGCGCGGTGGTGCCGCCCTGGTCACGAGCCACGGCGCGGTAACCTTCGCGGGCGATGAGCCACGCCGCATCCGGCTGCACGCGTGACGCCTGGTAGCACGCCCGCCGCCTGCGCCGCCCTATTGCGCCGCGACCTCACCCTGGCCTGGCGCCGGCGCGGCGACATCGCGCTGCCCGTGCTCTACGCCGTGATCGTCGTGACCCTCTTTCCTTTCGCGCTCGGCCCCGAGCCCGCGCTCCTCGCGCGCATCGCGGGCGGCGTGGTGTTCGTCACCGTGATCCTGGCGATGCTGCTGTCGCTCGATGGCCTGTTCCGGCCGGATATCGAGGATGGCTCGATGGAGCAGCTGATGCTGGCCCCGCAGCCGCTGGCGTTGCTCGTGGCGATGAAGATCCTCGCGCACTGGATCACGGCGGCCCTGCCGCTGGTCGTCATCGCCCCGGTGCTGGCGAGCATGCTGCACCTTCCCGCCGCGGCCATGCCCGTGCTGGTGGTCGCGCTGGCGCTGGCGACGCCCCTGCTCAGCCTGCTGGGCGCGGTACTGGTGGCACTGACGGCCGGGGCAAAACGCTCTGGTATGCTTCTGGCGCTGATGTTGCTGCCGTTGTGCGTACCGGTGGTGATCTTCGCCGCGGGCGCCGTGGCCGCCGCGCAGGATGGCCTGCCGTGGGTTGCGCCTGTCGCATGGCTGGGCGCGGGGCTCGCGCTGGCCGTGGTCCTCGCGCCGCTGGCATGCGCGGCCGCGCTGCGGATCGCGATGGATTCATGAGCGCACGCAACCACGGGGTGTCCATGGGGGACTCACCGCGATGCACGAACCGTTGATGAGGACGAATGGCTAACTGGGTTCCCCTCTGGCTGCACCGCCTGGGATCACCGCCGACCTTCTACCGCTTCGCGGGCGCGGTATACCCGTGGGCGCTCGGCCTCGCCATCGTGCTCGGCGGCATAGCCCTTTACGGCGGCCTGTTCGTCGCACCGGCGGATTACCAGCAAGGCGATGCGTACCGCATTATTTTCATCCACGTGCCCAGTGCGTGGATGAGCCTGTTCATCTACGGCGTGATGACGCTCGCCGCGTTCATCGGCCTGGTCTGGCGGATCAAGCTGGCCGAGACGGTGGCCATGGAGTCCGCGCCGGTCGGCGCCGCCTTCACCGCCATCACCCTGGCCACCGGCTCCCTGTGGGGCAAGCCCATGTGGGGCACCTGGTGGACCTGGGATGCGCGGCTCACCTCCGAGCTCGTGCTGCTCTTCATCTACCTCGGCATCATCGGCCTGTACCACGCGTTCGAGGATCGCCGCCAGGGCGCACGCGCCGCGGCCTTCCTTGTGCTGGTCGGCGCGGTGAACGTACCGATCGTGCATTTCTCGGTGAACTGGTGGAACACCCTGCACCAGGGCGCCACCATCCGCCTGCTTGGCCCCTCGCACATCGATGCCAGCATGGTATGGCCGCTGCTCACCATGATGGCGGCCACCAAGCTGTATTACATCGCCAGCCTGTTCGCCCGGGTGCGCGCCGACCTCATCGCCTCCGAAGGCGGCAAGGCCTGGGTGCGCGAGCTCGCGCTGGGCCATGCGGAGGAAGGCAAGGCATGAGCACCTTCTTCGCGATGGGCGGCTATGGCGCCTACGTCTGGACCGCGTTCGCGGTCTTCTTCATCGTCCTCCTGATCGATACGCTGGCACCCCTCGCCCGGCGCCGCCGCAACCTGCGCGATATCCGCGCACGCATCGCGCGCCACGAGAACCGCCGCCGTCCCGGAACCCCTGCCCGTAATGAATCCAACGCGTAAACGCCGTCTCGCCGTCGTCATCTCGGTCCTTGTCGCTGCCGCCATCGCGGTGGGCCTCACCGTGTTCGCGCTGCAGCGGAACATGAGCTACCTGTTCACCCCGAGCCAGGTGCAGGAAGGGCAGGCCACGCAGTACCCCACGTTCCGCCTCGGTGGCATGGTGAAAGCCGGCTCCATCCAGCGCGCGAAGGACAGCCTGAAGGTGAGTTTCATCGTCGTCGACGATGCGGGCGCCATGCCGGTCGAATACACCGGCATCCTTCCCGACCTGTTCCGCGACAACCAGTCCGTGATCGCCACCGGGCGCATGGCCGATGGCCGCTTCATCGCCGGCGAGGTGCTCGCCAAGCATGACGAGAACTACATGCCGAAGGAACTGAAGGACGCCATGGCGAAGGCGCACCAGAAGCGCAACATCGACGACACCGCCATGAAGGACGCGCCGAAGTGATCCCCGAGCTTGGCCAGTTCGCCCTCATCCTCGCGTTGCTGCTGGCGCTCGTGCAGGGCGTGCTGCCGATCATCGGCGCGTGGCGCAACAATGCCGCGCTGATGGCCCTGGCGCGGCCCACCGCGGCGGGCCAGGCGGTGTTCGTCTTCGCCGCCATGGGCATCCTGGTCCACGCGTTCCTCAGCTATGACTTCTCGGTGGCGTACGTCGCCGACAACTCGAACCTCGCCCTGCCCTGGTACTACCGCATCACCGCGGTGTGGGGTGCACACGAGGGTTCGATGCTCCTGTGGGTGTTCATCCTCAACGTGTGGACCGTCGCGCTAGCCGCCTTGAGCCGCCACCTGCCGCAGCCATTCGTGGCGCGGGTGCTGGGCGTCATGGGTCTCATCGGCGTCGGCTTCCTTGCCTTCATCCTGTTCACGTCCAATCCGTTCCTGCGCGAGCTGCCCATGCCCGCGGACGGCGGCGACCTGAATCCGGTGTTGCAGGATCCGGGCATGACCTTCCACCCGCCGGTGCTCTACATGGGCTACGTGGGTTTCTCGGTCGCGTTCGCCTTTTCGATCGCCGCCTTGCTCGGCGGTGAGCTGGAACAGGGCTGGGTGCGCTGGGCGCGCCCATGGACGAACGTCTCGTGGGCGTTCCTGACCATGGGCATCGTCGCCGGAAGCTGGTGGGCGTACGCGGAACTTGGCTGGGGCGGCTGGTGGTTCTGGGATCCGGTGGAGAACGCGTCGTTCATGCCGTGGCTCGTCGGCGTCGCACTGATCCACGCGCAGGCGGTGACGGAGAAGCGTGGGTCGCTACCGGCATGGACCGTACTGCTTTCGCTGTTCGCCTTCTCGCTTTCGCTGCTCGGGACCTTCCTCGTCCGCTCGGGCGTGCTGACCTCCGTGCATGCCTTTGCCTCCGACCCGCGCCGCGGGCTGTACATCCTCGGTTTCCTTATCGTCGTGATTGGCGGCTCGCTGCTGCTCTACGCGATCCGCGCGCCGAAGGTCGCGACGGGCAAACCGTTCGCCGCGCTCTCGCGCGAGACCGGCATCATGGTGGCCAACTTGCTGTTCACGACGGCGGCCGCGATGGTGCTGCTCGGTACGCTGTTCCCGTTGGTCGGCGATGCGCTGAACCTGGGCCGTGTCTCGGTGGGTCCGCCGTATTTTGGCTTCCTGTTCGTGCTGCTGATGGCGCCTGCCGTCTTGCTGCTGCCGTTTGGGCCGTACCTGCGCTGGGGTCGCGCCGAAGGCAGCCAGCTGACCAGCATGGCGATGCGCGCGGCAATTGCCGCGGTGATCTGCACCGGCGCCGCGGTGTTCTTCGTCGACGGCAAGCTCCGCGCGATCGCCGGTGTCGCTGGCGCCGTGTGGGTCGCGGCGGGCACGCTGGCGTATGTCGTGAAGCGCTGGCGCGAGATGCCGTTCGGTCGCCGCTATCCCGCGGAAATGGCCGGCATGCTGGTCGCCCACTTCGGCGTTGCGATCTTCCTGATCGGCGTCCTGCTTTCCGAATCGCTGAGCACCGAGCGCGACGTGCGCATGGCGCCGGGCCAGGTGGAAGCCGTGGGCGCCTACCAGTTCCGCTTCGATGGCGTGCGTGAGACCACCGGCCCGAACTGGCGCGCCGACGAGGGCGTCGTGACGATCCTGCACGGTGGCGAGGTACTCGCGACCATGCATCCGCAGAAGCGCACGTACTCGCGCGGCCAGGTGCAGACCGAGTCGGCGATCGACCCCGGCCTGTTCCGCGACATCTACGTCGCCCTGGGCGAGCCGATGGATGGCGGTGACGTGGAAGGCGCGTGGGCCTTGCGCCTGTACCACAAGCCCTTCGTGCGCTGGATCTGGCTGGGTGGCCTGTTCATGATGGCTGGCGGGTTCCTCGCCGCGGGCGAACGCCGCTTCCGCGCGAAAAAGGCGGCCACCACCGTGGCAGCGCCCGCGACGGAGCAGGCTGCATGAGCCGCTTCCTCCCGCTCATTGGTTTCACCCTGCTGGTCGTCCTGTTCGGCTTCGGCATCTGGTGGAACACCCAGCATGACCAGCACGAAATCGTCTCGCCCCTGATCAACAAGCCGGCGCCCGCCTTCGTACTGCCCGTGCTCGGCGAAGAAGGACGCACGGTCGACAGGCAATCCCTGCTCGGCAAGCCGTACATCCTCAACGTGTTCGGCAGCTGGTGCATCGAGTGCGTGCATGAGCACGCCGTGCTGTCCACCGACGTGAAGGCGCTTGGCCTGCCGCTCATCGGCATGAACTACAAGGACGACCCGAAGGACGCCACCGCGTGGCTTGCCGAGCATGGCAATCCGTTCAACCTGGTGATCGTCGATCGCGATGGCCGTGCCGGCATCGACTTCGGCGTGTATGGCGCACCGGAAACCTTCCTGATCGATGGCAAGGGCGTGATCCGCTACAAGCACGTCGGCCCGATCACGCCTGACGTGGTGGTCAGGGAAATCCAGCCGGCGCTTGCCGCGCTGGCGAAGGAAGGCAGCTGATGCGTCGCCTCGGCCTGCTCGCCCTGCTCTGCCTGTTGCCGCTGCTGGCGATCGCCCAGGCGATCCAGCCGCTGCCGTTCCGCGACCGCGCGGAGGAAGTGCGTTTCCAGAAGCTGAGCACCGAACTGCGCTGCCCGATGTGCCAGAACGAAACGCTGGCCGATTCCAACGCGCCGATCGCGCACGACCTGCGCCGGCAGATCTTCGAGATGATGCAGGCGGGCAAGAGCGACGCCGAGATCAAGGCGTATCTCGTCGACCGCTATTCGGATTTCGTGCTTTACAAGCCACCGGTCGAGCCGAAGACCTGGCTGCTGTGGTTCGGGCCGCTGGTGGTCCTGGCGATCGGTGGCGTCGTCGTCGCCGTGCAGGTCCGCCGCCGCGCGCGCCAGGCCCCCGTGACCACGCAGGCGCCTGCCAATGATGCCGAGGACGATTGGTGACCATTGCGTTTTACGTTGCCGCCGCGGCCATGCTGGCCGTGGCCCTTGCCCTGCTGCTGGTTCCGCTGGTGCGCCATGGGCGCCGCCAGGGTCGGTCGAAAGCGATCTTCGCCATCGCCGTGACGCTGGCCGTCGTGTTGCCACTGGCCAGTGTCGGCCTGTATGCGCTGGTCGGCACGCCCGCCACGCTGGGCGGCGTCGAGCCGCCCAAGGAAATGACCGTCGGCCAGGCGATCGATGCGCTGACCGCGCGCCTGAAGGCCAACCCTGGCGACGTGGAAGGCTGGCTGCTGCTCGGCCAGACCTACACCATGGTGAAGCAGCCCGCGCCTGCGCGTGACGCGTACGACGGCGCACTCAAGGCGGACCCGCGCAACGTCGCCGCCATGGTCGGCTGGGCCGAGGCCGATTCCCTCGTGCGCCCCGACCACCGTATCGAAGGGCGCGGGCTCGCGTTGCTCGAGCAGGCCGTCGCCGCCCAGCCCGACAGCCAGAAGGCCCTGTGGCTGCTGGGTATCGCCCAGTTCCAGCAGGAACGCTATACGGATGCCGCCGCGACCTGGCGCAAGCTGCAGCCCCTGCTCGATCCGGATTCGAACGTCGCCCATGCCGTGGCCGAACAGATCGCGCTCGCGGAAAAGCGGGCCGCCGGCGCGACGCCATAGGACGAAACGCCTGCGTCCGTGTCACCATTCGCTGCATTGATCCAAGGAGCAGCGCATGGGCGACGCCCGCCGATACCATGACCTGAGCTCACCGTTCCGCATGAAGCGGGGCGGCGAACTGCACGGCGCCCGGGTGGCTTACGAGACCTGGGGCACGCTGGATGCGGAGCGCGGTAACGCGATCCTGATCCTCACCGGCCTCTCGCCAAGCGCGCACGCCGCGAAGAACGCCGAAGACCCGACGCCGGGCTGGTGGGAAGACATGATCGGGCCGGGCCGCGCCTTCGATACCGATCGCTATTTCGTCATCTGCGTGAATTCGCTGGGCAGCGACAAGGGCTCGACCAGCCCGGCGTCGGTGAATCCGGCGACCGGCGAACCGTATCGCCTCACATTCCCCGAGCTGGCCCTGGAAGATGTCGCCAATGCGGCGCATGAAGCGGTCACCCACGCGCTGGGCATCACCCAGCTGGCCTGCCTCGTCGGCTGTTCGATGGGCGGCATGAGCGCGCTGGCCTACATGGTGTTGCACCCGGGCGCGGCGCGGACGCATATCAGCGTCGATACGGCGCCGCAGGCGCAGCCCTTCGCCATCGCGATCCGTTCGCTGCAGCGCGAGGCGATCCGCCTGGACCCGAACTGGCGCGAAGGCCATTACGGCGGCGACATCTGGCCCGACCACGGCATGAGCATCGCGCGCAAGCTGGGCGTCATCACCTATCGCTCGGCGATGGAATGGAACGGCCGCTTCGCCCGCATCCGCCTGGATGCCGACGAACGCGAAGCCAACGAACCGTTTGGCTTCGAGTTCCAGGTGGAGTCGTACCTGGAAGCCCACGCGCGGCGCTTCAACCGGCAGTTCGATCCCAATGCCTACCTCTACCTCTCGCGCGCCAGCGACTGGTTCGATATCTCTGAATACGGCGAGGGCGATGTCATGCGCGCGCTTGGCCGCATCCGCATCGAGCGCGCCATGGTGATCGGCGTGAGCACCGATATCCTGTTCCCGCTGGAGCAGCAGGAGACGATCGCCAAGGGGCTGGAGAAGGCCGGCGCGAACGTGGAGTTCGTCGCGCTGGATTCGCCCCAGGGCCACGACGCGTTCCTGGTGGATATCGAGAACTACAGCCGGGCGATCGGCGGGTTCCTGCGCTCACTCTGACGGGGATCGCGCGCAAGCGCGCTCCCACAAGGGCTATGGCACGGCAGCGCCCCGGCCGCCCTGTTATCATCGGCGGCAGCGCTCCGTCCCCACGTCCCTGTAAGAGGTTCCACCCATGATCACGGTCGAATTCCCGGGCAGCCGCAAGCTCATCGATGCGATCGACCACGCGGTGAGCCAGGCGAGCACCCCGGCGATTACCGATACCCTGCGCAAATCGCTCTGCCAGCTGATCCGCTCGCGCGAAGTCGTCCTTCCGGCCAGCGTCAACGAAGCCTTCCGCGACCATTACGGGCGCCGTGAGCTCTACCGCAGTGAGGAGCACGGCTACAGCGTGGTCGCGATGACCTGGGGTCCCGGCCAGGGCACCAAGATCCATGACCACAGCGGCATGTGGTGCGTCGAAGGCGTCTGGAACGGCGCGCTGGAAATCGTCCAGTACGAGCTGATCGAACACGACGCGACCCGCTACCACTTCCGCCCGGTCGGCTCGATCGAGGCCGGCCCGGGATCGGCAGGCAGCCTCATCCCGCCGCACGAGTACCACACCATCCGCAACCCCAGCGAAGATGCCGTGGCGGTCAGCCTGCACATCTACTCGGGCCGCATGACCCAGTGCGCCGTATTCAACCCGCAGGGCGACGACTGGTACCTGCGCGACGAGCGCCAGCTAGGGCTCGACCAGGTCCATTGATTCCCGCATAATCGCCAGCCCCATGCCGAAATGGCGGAACCGGTAGACGCGGCGGACTCAAAATCCGTTTGTAGAGATACAGTGTGGGTTCGAGTCCCACTTTCGGCACCAGGATCAGAAGGCCTCCCTAGCGGAGGCTTTTTTTATGTTTTTCACCGGACGAATGGTGTTTTTACCACCTTCACGTTTTTTGCCTAAAGTGAGTAAATTGACAGCCGATATGTGATCCACATCACATTTATGGACGGGGTGCCGGGATGTTGGCTCGGTGGATGCGGCAGCAGCAGTCGATGCGCGGGAAGCTCGCGGCCCTGGACAAGGTCCAGGCCATCATTGAATTCAGCCCGGACGGCAACGTCGTCCATGCCAACCCCCTCTTCCTCCAGACCATGGGCTACCAGCTCAGCGAGATCGTGGGCAAGCACCATAGGCAGTTCGTGGACCCCGCCGAGGCCGGTTCCACGGCGTACGCCGAGTTCTGGGCCCGCCTGCGCGCGGGCAAGGCCGATGCGGGGCTGTACCGCCGCCTGCACAAGCACGGTGGCGACGTCTGGCTGCAGTCCTCCTACAACCCCATCTTCGACGCGTTCGGCCGGGTCGCCGGCGTCGTGAAGTATGCGACAGACGTCACCGAGCGCCGCCGCACCGAGGCCGACATGGATGGCCGCCTGCAGGCGATCGACCGGGCCCAGGCCACCATCGAATTCGCGCTCGACGGCACGATCCTCGACGCCAATGCCAACTTCCTGGCCGCGATGGACTACACCCTGGAAGACATCCAGGGCCGACATCACCGCATGTTCGTCGATCCGGCGGAAGTCGCTTCGGAAAGTTACGCGCGCTTCTGGGCCGGCCTTCGCGAAGGCCGGCATGATGGCGGCCTCTATCGGCGCTTCGGCCGCGGCGGACGCATTGTCTGGATCCAGGCCACCTACAACCCGATCCTGGATGCGCAGGGCAAGCCGGTACGCATCATCAAGTACGCGACCGATATCACCGCGCAGACCATGGCCGCCCAGACTCTGCAGCGCGAGGTGGTATCGCTTTCGCATGCCGTGCTGGATAACGCACGCAAGGCCGGCCGCGCGGAAGAACTCGTCGACGGCGCGCGCGCCGCAGCCCAGCGCGGCGGCGGTGTCGTCGCCGATGTGGTCCGCACGATGGGTGCGATCCAGGACAGCACGCGTTCGGTCGAGGACATCCTCGAGATGATCGACACGATCGCGTTCCAGACCAACCTGCTCTCGCTGAATGCGGCGATCGAAGCCGCGCACGCCGGCGAGACCGGCAAGGGCTTCGCCGTGGTCGCTGACGAGGTGCGCCAGTTGGCGATGCGTAGCGGCCACGCGTCGAAACAGATCCACGCGCTGATCGGCAGCGCCCGCGACCGCGTGGACGAAGGCGCCGAACTGGTCGGCAACGCCGGCCAGGTGATGCAGGAAATCCTCGGCGCCGTGGATCACGTCACCGAGGTCACCAGCGCCATCGGCGAAAGCGCACAGGTCCAGTCGACCGGTATCGAACGCGTCAACGCGGCCGTCGCCCAGCTCGACAGCGTTTACGGCCGGGCGTGACGCACCGGTGACTCCTGAGAGGTAGCCGCCATCTACCGTAAGACGGCGAAAGCGCGATCGAACGTGTCGATGCCCATGGTTTCGACGCGCTCGCCTGGTTGTGAAAGCAATCCCTGACGCCAGGCGGCGGTCGCCGCCGATTCCGCGCCTTGCCGCCGGTCCGTAGCTTGCACAGGTACCACAATTTGGTACCATTCCATGAAGCCACGTCACCAGCGAACGCTCGCCCTCATCGCAGGACACCCGCCGTCCGGCAACATCCGGTGGAGCGATATCGAAGCGCTGTTTCTCCAACTCGGTGCACGGATGAAAGAAGCCGAAGGGTCGCGCGTCACCGTTTTCCTGTTCGGGGAGGTCCGCGTATTCCACCGCCCTCACCCGCGTCCCGATACCGATAAAGGCGCCGTGGCCTGTATTCGGAAGTGGCTCAACCACAATGGAGTGATCGCATGAATAACATCATGGTCATCGATGGCTACCGCGCTGTCGTCCAGTACGATCCCGAGATCGACATGTTCCGCGGCGAGTTCGTTGGCCTCAACGGAGGCGCCGACTTCTATGCCCCCGATGTGCATGGCCTGCGCAACGAAGGCGTCATCTCGCTGCACGTCTTCCTCGATGCCTGCCGCGAAGCCGGTATCCCGCCGGTGCGCACGTTCTCCGGGAAATTCCAGGCCAGGGTCTCGGCTGAGCTGCATCTGCGCTCGACAGAGGCGGCCGCCGCGCTCGGTATCAGCCTCAACCAGTTCGTGCAGCGGGCCATGGAACGCGAGCTCCTCGCTGTCTGAGCCCCCCGGCTCAGCGCGCGGCGGCGGGTGCCGGGTATTCCGTGGTCGTCTCGAACTCGGCGTAGGGCTGGCTGGCCTCGCGGAGGTTGCCAAGCGGCAGGCGCTCGGCCACGCCCATCAGGCGGGCCCGCAAGGCGGCGACCTCGCGGATCTTTTCGGAGGCCGCGAATGAGTACTCGTTGGTCATCTCGAAGGCGGCGACGACATTGCCTTCTTCGCTACGCATGATCCACGGGCGGCGCGCGGTGATCAGCCCGGCCCGCTGCATGGCTTCATAGATCTCCAGGAGTATGGAGATGACAAGGTCGGTACGGCCGGGAAAGGGTCTGTAGCCTACGATGATCGAAGTGGCCACGGCACGTCGCCTCCGCTGCTCAGGTAAACGTGACAAGCATCGACACGGCCCCGGTCGCCGTCAAGCGGGGCGCACTGTCAATTCGGCAAGACCTTCGCCCGGTCAGAGCTCGCGTGCAACGCGGAAACCGACGCGGGCGCTGCGGACGTCGGCCGAAGCGCCCTGGCGGTAGGCGGAGCGCACCATTTCCGGCGCGCTGCCCCACGAGCCGCCGCGGATCACGCGGCGGCCGCAACCCGGATTCACCCAGGCCTCGGCGGTGCGCGGCGCGCGGATGTAGTTATCGTGCCAGCAGTCGGCGACCCACTCCGATACGTTGCCGCCCATGTCGTAGAGGCCGAACGGGTTGGCCGAGAAGCTCATGACCGGCGCCGGCCCCCAGTAACCATCCTTGTAAGCACTGAAGGCATTGCTCCAGCGGCGACCCGAGCCGGACCGATCGTTCGCGCCGGTGAGGTTTTCCACGTGCGAGGCCGGGGCGCCGTCGCCCCACCAGTAACGCGACGTGCTGCCCGCCCGCAGTGCGTATTCGAACTCCGCTTCGCTGGGCAAGCGGTACTTCTTGCCGGTCCGTTGCGAGAGCCAGTCCGCGTAGGCCTTGGCATCGTTCCAGGAAATGTTGATGACCGGAAGGCGGTCCTGGCCGGGTTTGCCGGCGTAGTCGTCTTCCCAGGTGGCCGAGGCGTCGTCGCGCAGGCCGCCGCTCTGTTCGTCGTACACGCTGCCGCCGCCCAGGGTCTGGGATTGCGGCACGTAACCGCTCGCGCGCACGAAGTCGCGGAACTGGCCGATCGTAATCGCGCTGCGCGACAGCGCCACGCCCTTCGCGACATCGACTTCATGCGCGGGGGCTTCGTTCGCATCATGGCCGGTTTCGCCATCGGGCGAACCCATCACGAACTTGCCAGTGGGCACCACGACCATCGCGGGCGCCTGGCCCGTGGAATCCACGAAGCGGTCGGCGAAGACCTGGCCCGGCTTGTAACTGGAATACAGCTTCGCGTTGGTCACGCGCTCATTGAAATCATCGATGCCGGCAAGGTCGGGACTGATCTGCTGCGCCTTGGCCGCTAGCTGCTGCGCCAGCTCCACGTTGCCGCCATCAAGCGCCGAACGCGCCTGGGCAAGCATCGCCGCGCCGCTCTGCCTGCGCATGCCTTCGATCCGGCCGCGGGTGTCCTGCAGGGCCTGCGAGCCCGGCTCGATGGTCGCCGCCTCGGCGAGGGCGTTGTCCGCGGCGGGGAAATCGCTCTGCGCGACCGCCGCCAGCGCCTTGTCGAGCACGACGTGCTGGACCTGGCTGATGCCCTGGACAGCAACCGCGTTCTGCGGATCGAGCTGGAGCACCTGCCGATAGGTGTCCAGCGCGCTGTCGCCGCGCGGCTCGTTGGCCTTGCCCGCCTGCAGCTGGGTCGCCGCGGTCGTGAGCAGCGGGCGGACCTTGTCGAGTACCGCCAGCTGTTGCACCAGCGGCTGCGCGTCCTTCGCGCTGTTGGGCAGGGCCTTGAGGGCTGCGAGCGCGTCCCGCGCCGCGTCCGCATCACCCAGCGCAATGTCCTGCTCGATCTCGGCGACCAGCCGGGCACGGATTTCCTCCATGCCGGCCAGCGCACGCTGGCTATCCGCCTTTTCCTTCAGCGCCGCGGCGAACAACGCCGCCGCGCTGTCCTTGCCACCGACGAGGCGATCCGCCGCCAACGCCTTGTCGGCGCGATCAAGCAGCGCGGTGAGTTCAGGTGTGTCCGGCGAGGCCTGCGGCGGGAGCTGGACTTCGCTCGACTTCTCGCGGCGCCGCGCGGCGATCACCGCCGCCGGGGCCAGCACGAGCGGCGGCCCTGCATCGATTTCCGAAGCGACCGCCTGCGGCGCGGCTTGCGGGCGCTGGTCGAAGCCAATCGTCCCCGGCTGGCTTCGCGAGGGCATGCGGGCCGAGGATGTCTGGCCCGGCTCGACATGCAGCAGCTGCGGAAAGAAGTGATAGAACAAGGCGAAACCGAGGACGGCCACACCCATGGCGCCGCCTATGGCGCGCTGTCGGCGGACAGTCTCGGTGTTCGGCATGGTGGGCGGTTCCGCGTGGGCCTGCTATCGTGCGGTGCCACCTTAGGGAATCGTGCGCTGCAGGGCAACACGCGCGCACGCTCCCGTTTATTTACAAGGATGCCCCATGTCATCGAGCGAACTCGCTCCCGCCGCCCCATGGATCGAACACCGCGACGACCTGGCCGCCTGGCTGGCGCCGGTCAAAGCGGGCGACATCGTCGGACTCGATACCGAGTTCATGCGGCGCAACACGTTCTATCCGCAACTGGCGTTGCTGCAGCTCGCACATGACGGCCGCTATGCGCTCATCGATCCGCTGGCCGTCCCGCTCGGCGAAGTGCTGCGCCCGGTCTTCGCCGAGCAGCCGGTGACCACGGTGATGCATAGCGCCGGCGAGGATCTCGAGGCCATGGCGCCGTTCCTGCCCGATGGCCCGCATACGCTGTTCGATACGCAGATCGCCGCCGCCTTCGTCGGGATGGGCCTGGGCATCAGCTATCGCGCACTGGTGGCCGAGCTTGTCGGCGCCGAACTCGACAAGGGTGAAACCCGCAGCGACTGGCTGCAGAGGCCGCTCACCGAATCGCAGAAGCTGTATGCCACGCTCGACGTGGTCCACCTGCATCCGGTGCACGCGATCCTTACCGAGCGGCTCGAGGAACGTGGCCGCGGCGCATGGCACGCGGAGGACTGCGCGCGCATGAAGCGCCGTGCCAGCCAGCGCGAAGGCGATCCGCAGCCGCAGCGCGGCTTCAAGCCCGCCGCGGACTGGCCGCGTGAACGCCAGGCCCTGCTCCGCCGGATCCTGCGCTGGCGCGAGACCACCGCCCGCGCGCTCGACAAGCCGCGTTCGTGGTTGCTGGAAGACCAGCACGCGCTCGACCTGGCCGGCAAGCTGCCGGCCGACCTGGGCAAGCTCGAGGAAGTCACCCGTGGCACGCGCGCCTTGCGCGCGCCCCAGCGCGAGGAACTGTTCGCGTTGTTGCATCGCCCCGTGGAAGCCGCCGACGTGGAGGCAACCGCGGCCATCGTCGGCCACCCCGCCGGCGATGCCAAGCGCGCCATCAACGAAATGCGCAGTGCCGTCGACACCCTGGCCAGCCACCTCGACCTCCCGCCCGGCCTGCTCTGCTCCCGCCGGACCATGGAGGAATACGTGATGACCGGCGGCGAATGGCCCGAAGCCCTCGAGGGCTGGCGCAAGGAAGTCCTCCACGACCGCCTCGCGGCGCTGCTGCCCGGGTGAGCGAGGCCCGAGGGGCTTGGCGGGCGCCGGGTGCCCTGATAACATCATCCGCTCATGTGGGGCCATAGCTCAGCTGGGAGAGCGCGTCGTTCGCAATGACGAGGTCGGGAGTTCGATCCTCCCTGGCTCCACCAACGATTCAGACATCAAGCCCTGGGCCTTCGCCCGGGGCTTTTTGTATTCACGTCATCCGTGCCACTCCGCCTTGCCCCGCGCAGTTCGCAAAGGTAGTGTGCTTCGCACGTCACCAGGGTGACGGTGGGGCCAGCCCGGCCCATGCGAGGGAGCCAGCGATGTCCTGGGACATACCGTTCGCCATCAAGGTGTTCACCGCGATGTTCGCCATCATGAACCCGATCGCGAACGTGCCACTCTTCCTCTCGCTGACTGACGGCATCACGGATCGCGACCGCCTGCGTGTCGCCTGGGCCGTACTGATCGCGGTCACCATAGGCTGCGTCGTGTCGGCGGCGGCTGGCGCGGCCATCCTCTCGGTGTTTGGCGTGACGGTGAACGACTTCCGCATCGCCGGCGGCATCATGGTGTTGCTCATCGCCCTTTCGATGTTGAACGGCTCGCCGAGCACGCAGCATCACCCGACGCTGCCCGAAGCGGAAGCGCTGGCCGCCGCGGAGGATGTCGCCATCTATCCGCTGGCCATTCCCCTGCTCCTGGGCCCTGGCGCCATCGCCACGCTGATCGTGCTCGGCCAGACGGCGCGCAACGTGCACACCGAGATGTCGATGGCGCTGGGACTCGGGGCGTTCCTCGTGGTGCTGGCGATTTCGCTCCTCGGCGCCCCGTACATCGCGCGCTATCTCTCCGCCAAGGCGGTCGGCATCGCACGCCGCCTCATGGGTATGATCCTCGCCGCGATCGCCGTGCAGATGATGGTGTCGGGGTTGCGTAACGCCTTCCCCAGCCTCGGTTGAGTCTTCACCAGGCCTTTACACGCCTCTTTGGCATCCGCTTTGCTTCGATACGCCCGCTGGCTCTCTCACAAAAAATGCAACGCTGCCGGAAATGGACATCTGGCCAACGAAAATAAGGTCAAAAGGCGGCATGGGAATCTCAAACTCGACACCTCCGCGCAGCGCGCGCGTGCCACGGGGAAGGCTGTGCCTGGCGCTCGCCTTGGTTTTCTAGGGTCATGGCGCCCTCGCGGCGACCGCGCCGGGCGCCACCCGCGATGCCCTCATGGCCCAGGTCCGCGAGGAGCGGTCGCAAGGCCACCGCGTGGACGCGCTGCGTCATCTCCAGGTGATCCTGGGCCAGTGGCCCGACGACCGCGAAGCCCGCGAGATGAACGTCGTTTTGTTGACGGAGCTCGGCGCGACCAGTCGCGCCAGGGAGCTGGCGCCGGGCCTGTCGCCTGCCCCTGGCCCTGCGGACCTCGCGCGCATCGACGCCGACCACGTCGCGCATGAGATTCGCTGGGCGAACGGCGAGCCTGCCGATCCGGCCAAACCCTATGCCGAGGCGGACCGGTCCGTGGCGGACGCCCGCCGGATCGCCGACGACCCCTCGCTGCCCGCGGACCTGCGCCGCCGCGAATCGTTCGACCTGCTGGTGGCACTGGATCAGGCGGGCCTCCCTGATGAAGCCATCCTGCGCTATGAGGCGCTGAAGAAGGATGGCGTCGACGTGCCCGCCTACGCCGAACGTGGCGTGGCCGATGCGCTGCTCGTGCGCCGCCGCCCGCTGGAAGCCGCCGCGGTCTACGAAGACAGCATCCGCAAGGAACCCGGCCCCTACGCACGCACCGAGAACGAACCGCGGATCGGCCTGATGTACGCCTACGCCGAGTCCAACCAGACTGATAAGGCCTTCGCGACGATCGATGAACTCGCGGCGAAGGAGCAGCCGTGGGTGCGCATCCCCGGCATCCGCCTGCCCATCCAGAACCCGCGCAAGGTCGATGCGGACCTCAACGCCGCAGTGCTGCGCAGTTCGGTCGGCATGCCCCGCGCGGCGTATGACCAGCTTTACGCGATGACCCGCGAGGCCCCCGCCAGCGCGCAGATCCGCCGCGAGCTCGGCAACGTCGAACTCGCCCGTGGCTGGCCGCGCCGGGCGCTGGATGATTTCCACATCGCCACGACGCTCGACCGCCGCGACATCGGCGCGCTCGTCGGCGAAGCCGAGGCCTATCGCACGCTCAACGACTATGCGCAGGTCGACGACATCCTGGCCGAAGCCGAGACCCGCGCCGATCGCAACGGCCGCGTGGATCGCGCTGAACGCGCCTGGGCGCGTGAAAAGGGCTGGCAGTTCGATATCAGCACCGAACAGGGCAAGGGCTCCAGCCCCGACTACGGTGACCGCGATGGCACCACCCAGGCCACGGTGGCCAGCCCGCTGATCGATGATCACTGGCGCGTGCTGGCGTTGGGACGCTATTCGACAGCCGACCTGCCCGAGGGCGATGTCCGCCGCACTCGCTTCGGCGTGGGTATCCGTGGTTACGCGCAAGGCCTCATGGCCTATGTGCAGGCCCTTCCCGCCGCGGATCGCTATGTCGGCAAGACGGCGCTGGAGGCTGGCTTCGACTGGTCGATCACGGATCACTGGGCTGTCGCCGCCGATTACAGCACCGCAGGCGACGACACCCCCCTGCGTGCCCAGTACTACGGCATCTCGGCGAAGACGCTCGATACCGCCGTGACATGGCGCGCCAGCGAACTCACGCAGGCGCGCGTGGGCCTGTCGCGCGATAAGTTCAGCGACGGCAATACCCGCACGGGCTGGCTCGCCTCGGTGGTGCAGCGGCTGCACACCGAACCCAACCTGACAATCGATGGCGGTGTCGAACTCGGCGGCTCCATGAACACCGATACCGACCGGCCCTACTTCAATCCGCGCCGTGACAACAGCTACGCCCTCACCGGCCGGCTCGAGAACCTGCTTGGCCAGTTCTACGAGCGCAGCATCACCCAGCGTGTCGACGTCGCCGTGGGCCAGTACGCCGAGAAGGGCTACGCCACCGACTGGATGGCGACCGTCCGTTACGGCCAGGTGCTGCAGGCCCGCGAAGGCTTGCGCCTCGGCTGGGGCATCGGCTGGCACAACCAACCCTACGACGGACGTCGCGAGCACCGCTTCGTCCTCGACCTGACGCTCCACTGGGGAGAATGAAGTCCATGCGTCCGCTGTTGTCCACCCTGGCCCTGCTTGGCCTGGCCCTCCTTGCGACGGCGCCCTCCGCGCGCGCGCAGGCGGTCACGCCCGTCAGGCCGAACCTTATCGTGCTTGCCTACCACGATGTCCGCGACGATGTCGGGCTCGATGCCGACCGCGATCCGGATGCCACGAGCACCGACCACCTGGTCGCGCATTTCGAATGGCTGAAGGCGAATGGCTACCACGTCGTCAGCTTCGACCAGGTCAAGGAAGCCTCCGAAGGCGGCCGCGCGCTGCCCCCGGATGCCGTGCTGCTCACCTTCGATGACAGCCTGGAGAGCTTCTATACGCGCGTCTACCCGCTGCTCAAGGCTTACAACTTCCCCGCGTTGCAGGCCGTGGTCGGTTCCTGGATGGACCTGCCCGATGGCAAGCGCATGCCGTACAACGGCAGCGATTGCGACCGCTCGTGCTTCCTGACCTGGGACCAGGTCAGCGAGATGCAGAAATCCGGGCTTGTCGAAATCGCCTCGCACTCGTATGCCCTGCACCAGGGCACCAACGGCAACCCGCAGGGCAACCAGATGCCCGCGGCCGCGTACCTCCAGTACGACGCCGCAAAGCAGCGTTACGAAACCGAGGCCGAGTACGTCGAGCGCGTGCGCGCCGACCTGTCGAAAAGCGCGGACGAGATCGCCGCGCACACCGGCGTGCGCCCGCGTGCCATCGCATGGCCGTACGGTGCGTACTCCCGCGTCGGCAAGAACGTTGCGATCGGCCTCGGGATGACCGTTACGTTCAGCCTTGGCGACGCGGTGCCCTCGCTGGGCACGGGCGGCACGATCCCGCGGCTGCTGGTCAGCGGCAACATCACGGCCAATCGCCTCGGCTGGCTGATCCGCCACCAGACCCGCGTCGACCCCACCCGCGCCGTACAGGTCGACCTGGATTACGTGTACGACCCGGACCCCGCCCAGCAGGATCGCAACCTGTCGAAGCTGCTGGACCGGATCAAGCGCATGCATCCCAGCCAGGTGTGGCTGCAGGCGTATGCCGACCCCGATGGGGACGGCGTCGCCGATGCCGTGTACTTCGCCAATCGCCATCTCCCCGTGCGCGCGGACCTGTTCTCCCGCGTCTCGTGGCAACTGCGCACCCGCGCCGGCGTGCGCGTCTACGCGTGGATGCCCGTGCTGGCCTTCCGCTTCCCCGACGGCAAGGACCTGCCTTCGCTGGCCGGCGAACCGAAGCCCGGTGGCGATCACTTCCGCCTCGCGCCGTACGACCCGCGCGTCCGCCAGATGATCGGCGACGTGTATGAAGACCTTGCCATGCACACCGACGAGGCCGGCGTGCTGTTCTCCGATGATGCCTACGTGCGCGACACCGACCAGCTGGGGCCGTGGGCGAAGAACAGCCCCGCGCAGAACACCCAGGCGCTGATCGACTTCACCCAGGAGCTGGTGACACGGATGAAGAAGTGGCGGCCGCAACTGCTCACGGCGCGCAACCTTTATGCCCGCAACGTCCTGCAGCCGAACGCCGAGGCCTGGACGGCGCAGAGCCTGCCTGCCTTCATCAAGGCCTACGACATGACCGCGATCATGGCCATGCCGCAGCTCGACCAGCAGGCGGACCGCATCGGCTGGTACCGGAAACTCGTAGGGAAAGCGCTGGCCCAGCCGGGCGCGGAAGACCGCGTGCTGTTCGAGTTCGCCACGGTCAACTGGCGCACGAAGCAGCCGATCGACGTGCGCGATATCAATGACCGCATCCGCGCGACGCAGGCAGCGGGCGCCCGCCACATCGGCTACTACCCCGACGACTTCCTGCACAACCACCCTGACCTGGAAGCGATCCGGCCGTACATTTCAGCGTCCGACTACCCTTACCCGGAGCCCGCCCGATGAACTACGGGGTCCTGCATTTCCTGCTGGAATTCGCGTTCTATTACCCGCTGGCGATGTCGCTGGTGTGGATGAGCGGCGGGGTCATCTATTACCTGCGCTGGGAACGCAACGAGCCGATCCGGGTCAAGCCGCCGACACTCGCGGAGTACCCGATGGTGACGCTGATCGTGCCCTGCCATAACGAGGGGGAGCAGGTGCGCGAGACCATCGCCCATCTCGCCTCGCAGCAGTGGCCGAACTTCGAGATCATCGCCATCAACGACGGCTCCACCGATGACACCGGCGCGCAGCTCGACCAGCTGCTCGACCAGTACCCGAAGCTCCGGGTCATCCACATGGCGTCGAACCAGGGCAAGGCGATGGGCCTGCGTGCCGCCGCGCTCGCGTCCAACGCCGACTTCCTGGTGTGCGTCGATGGCGATGCCCTGCTCGACGACTACGCCACGCACTGGATGATCTCGCACATGCTGGATAGCCCGCGCGTCGCCGCGGTCACCGGCAACCCGCGCATCCGCAACCGCTCCACGCTCCTCGGCAAGCTGCAGGTGGGTGAGTTCTCGTCGATCATCGGCCTGATCAAGCGCGCGCAGCGCGTCTACGGGCGCATCTTCACGGTCTCCGGTGTCATCGCGTGCTTCCGCAAGAGCGCACTGCACGACGTGGGCTACTGGAGCACCGACATGGTCACGGAGGATATCGACGTGAGCTGGCGCCTGCAGATGCGCCACTGGGAGATCCGCTACGAACCCAATGCCCTGTGCTGGATTCTCATGCCCGAGACCATCCGCGGGCTGTGGAAACAGCGCCTGCGCTGGGCCCAGGGCGGATCCGAAGTGTTGCTGCGTTACACGAAGAAGCTGCTGAACTGGCGCCAGCGGCGCATGTGGCCGGTCGCGTTCGAGTACTTCACCAGCCTGCTCTGGTCCTACACCATGGGCACCATCATCGCCCTATGGGCGCTGGGGCATTTCCTGCCGCTGCCGCCGTCGCTGCGCATCGACACGCTGCTGCCGCAGTGGCACGGCGTCGTGCTTGGCATCATCTGCCTGCTGCAGTTCGGCATCAGCCTCCTCGTCGATCGACGCTACGAAACGCGGATTGGCCGCAACTACTACTGGATGATCTGGTACCCGCTGGTGTACTGGGTCCTCAACACCGCCACCTCCATCGTGGCGCTGCCCAAGGCGATCATGAAGCGCAAGGGCACGCGTGCCGTATGGGTCAGCCCGGACCGGGGACTCCGATGAAAGCCGAAGCCATTGTCATCCAGCGGCCCGAGCGCCAGAGCGGTGCGCAGAAAGCCTTGTTCGGCGTGGTGACCATCACGCTATGGGTTGCGTGGGCCTTCCTCTGGCTCCCGCTGGTCACGCTCGGCGCGTGGGCCTACGGCATCCGCGATGCGCTGACCCAGTTGCACCTCATGGATCCGATCACCGACGGCGGCGACATCTACGTCGTGCTGACCGTGGCCGTCGTCACCGCCGTGATCTTCACCAGCTGGTCGGCATACAACTACGCGCGCTTCGTGGGCAAGCAGAAGCGCCGCGGCAATTCACCGGTAGGCGTGGCCGAGACGGCAGCGAAGATCGGCGCGCACACCGACGATGCGATACGCATGCAGGGCACCCGCCGCGCGGTGGTCAGCGTGGCGGATGATGGGTTCATGACGCTGAAGGATGCTAGCTAAGGCCCTGTGGGAGCGCGCTTGCGCGCGATGGGTGCTTGCGCGAGCACCCATCGCGCGCAAGCGCGCTCCCACGGGGCTGTATCCCATTTCAGGGACTACACCGCCTTGAGCAGGAACACCCCGAAGGCCGGGTCTTCCGAAACCCACTGCTGCTCAACCGCCCAGCCCGCGCGCGCGGCCAGGGCGGCGAACGTCGCCGGCGTGAACTTGTGTGAGTTCTCGGTGTGGATCGTCTCGCCCGCTTCGAACGCGAAGCGCTGGCCCGACACGGTGACGGTCTGGGCTGAAACGCTTTCGAGGTGCATCTCGATGCGCGACTTGCCGGCGTTCCAGATCGCGCGGTGCTCGAACGCACCTACATCGAAATCGCCACCGAGCTCGCGGTTGATGCGCACCAGCACGTTGCGATTGAACGCGGCCGTGACGCCGTCGGCATCGTCATAGGCGGCCAGCAGCGTGTCGATCGCCTTCACCTGGTCCGCGCCGACAATGAAACGCGCACCGGCACCGAGCCGGCGACGCACCGCGTGCATCAGCGCCACCGCTTCATCGGCCTCGAAGTTGCCGATGGTGGAACCCGGGAAGAAGGCGACCGCCGGATGCGCGGCGAACGCCTCGGGCACGTCGATGCCGCGCGTGAAGTCGGCCACCACGGGCACGATGGGGAGCTCGGGATACGCCGCGCGTAGCCGTTCCGCGGCACCCTCCAGTGCGTCCGGGCTGATGTCCACCGGCACGTACGCGGCCAGCCCCGGCTTCGCGTCCAGCAGCAGGCGCGTCTTTTCGCTCGCACCACTACCCAGCTCGAGCAGCACCGCGCCGTCGGGGATCGCCTCGGCAAGCGCCGGCGCGATCGCCTTCAGCAACGCCATCTCGGTGCGCGTCGGGTAGTACTCGGGTGTCTCGCAGATCGCTTCGAACAGGGCCGAGCCCGCACCGTCGTAGAAGTACTTGGGTGAAAAGGTCTTGCGCGGAGCGGCCAGGCCGGCGAGCGTGTCACGCAGGAACGCCTGCCGATCGTCGTCTTCGCTGATCGCCAGGTCGCGGGCGAGGCGCAGGCCCGCGAACATCCAGCGCTGGCCCGGGCGGTAGAAGTTGCGATACGACGGCCGCGAATGGCCGGGAGGCGTGACGGACGCGCCACCGCGCAACACCATCTGCCCACTCATGAACTTGCCGTTGTATTCGCCGACGGCGTCGTCCGCGGCACGGAACCCGGGGTACGCCGTGTACGCACTCGCGGTCCATTGCCACGCGCTGTCGTAAACCTGCTCCAGGTCTGGCCGCGTGCGCACCGCATGCTCCCACTCGGCTTCGGTAGGCAGGCGCGCGCCGGTCCAGCGCGCATAGGCATCGGCCTCGTAATAGCTGACATGGACGACCGCGGCGTCGGGGTCCACCGGCGTCCAGCCACCCGGCGTCATGTGGAACCACGTCTCGCCTTCGCGCTGCCAGTACTGCGGCGCCTCCCAGCCTTCCGCCTGGCACTGCGCCCAGCCATCGGAGAGCCAAAGTTCCGCGCGGCGGTAGCCACCCAGCGCCATGAAGGCGAGCCACTGGCCGTTGGTCACAAGGCGGTCGGAGATCTGGAACGGTTCCAGCCACACCGTATGCCGCGGGCCCTCGTTGTCGAACGCGAACGGCTCATCGGCGGCACCGATGCGGACCGGGCCGCCGGCGACATGCCGGTAGCGCCCCGCCGGACCGGCGGGCATCGCCGGCCATGCCGGATCGAACGCAGGCTTCAGCGGCGACTGCGCGAACAGGTGCTGCACGTCCATCACGAGCAGTTCCTGGTGCTGTTCTTCATGGGCGAGGCCTAGCCGCAGGAGTGCTTCGCGCTCGGCATCCAGCCCCATGGCGATCAGCTCGCGCATGTGTGCGTCCACGTGGTGCCGGTACGCACGGACGCCGTCGATTCCCGGGCGGGTCACGAGGCCACGCGTGGGTCGCGGGTGACGCGGGCCCACCGTCTCGTAGTACGAGTTGAAGAGGTAGCCATACGTGGCATCGAACACCGAATAGCCCGGGAGGTTGGGTCCCAGCAGGAAGGTTTCGAAGAACCATGTCGTGTGGGCGAGGTGCCACTTGGCCGGGCTCGCATCCGGCATGGACTGCACCTGCATGTCCTCGGCGCCCAGTGCGGCGACCAGGGCCTCGGTGCGTGCACGCACGGCATCGAAGCGTTCTGCGAGGGTCAGCGCCGGCGCGGCCGCAGCATTCGTGGAGGCCGCGGCGCAACCCGCGGCCTGGTTTTCGAGGATGGCTTGCATGGGATGGGGCTCCGGCGGCTCAGTCGGGCGTGTGCTCGATCGTCACGCGGTCGGGGTAGAAAGCAAGATGGCTTGCGATGGGCGCCACCGACTCACTGGGCGTTTCATACGTCCAGATCGCGTTGATCGCCGCCTCGCTGTTGCCAGGCAGGCTGTAATAGGAGGCCTCGCCCTTGTACGGGCACCACGTGGTGTGCTCCGTGCGACGCAGCAAGGCCATGTCCGCGTCGCCACGCGGGATGTACAACACGGCGGGGTAGCTGGCCTCTTTCAGGCTCAGCGCATTACGCGTGTCGGCGATGACCTGGTCGCCAAAGCGGACCACGACGCGGCCCTTCGCCGGGCTTATCGTGATCGGATGGTCGGGGCCGGGGATCCTGACGGGACGGGAGGACATGCCACTCTCCTACGTTGCGGGCTTGCAGACAGGAGATCGTGGGACCCGCCGCCGCCCAAGCCAAGCCAACAGGCTGGAAAAGGTGAAATGTCTCGCAGGCACAGATGGCAGGATTGGACATTCATGCGTCCTGCCGGTCAGCTGGCGCACTTTCCCGCAAGTGGCGCCTTCAGCACGTCATCGAGCGTGCTCGAAGGCAGGCCCGTGGCCCTGCCCGCCACCGGGAAGTCGATCCGCACGTCCGAACTCTTGCCGTTCGCGTTGCGCACGGTGCCCTTCCCCTCGTAACGCAGGATCCGCCGATCGTCCGCGCCATAGGTCATCCCGATGGTCGGGGCGGCGAACGAATACCAGGCATCCAGTTTCATGGCCAGGTGCCGCTGGCCCTGGGCCACCTTCCCGCCCATGATCTTCACGTCGTAGAAGCGGAACCGGCTGGCGACGAGGTACGGCACCGAGACACCGACATCCAGCGCGTCCCAGTGGGCGCGGATGTACGGGTCGAAGCCGGCATCGATCACGGCGCCCTTCGGCACGTCGATGGTGCGGGTCTCTTCATCGGCACCCGGGCGCTTTACCCGGATCTCCAGGCGGTCGCCCACGGCCCGCACGCTTTCGTGGAAGCCTTCACGGGCGTCCTCGTAGGTCATGTCAGGGCGCGCGAGGTCGCTGCCCGCCTGCAGCAGCTTCCGGGCGAACGGCGTCCCATCGGGGCATTGGTAGCTGACCACCTGGCGCGGGCCATCCACGTAATGGATCTCGCGGTACAGCACGGGGCCGCCATTGCGCGGCATGGCGTCGCCGGCGAAACGATCGGCGGCGTGGGCAGCGGGAAGGCAGGCGCCGATCAGGGCGAGCACCAGGCGTTTCATGGTCACGGGAAGGATCCTTGTGTGCCGGCCGAGGGTGGCCGGGGCATGGTCGCGCTGGCGTGACGGGGCAAGCCCGCATGCACCATCTTCACATTTGTCGAGAAAGCGTACGTAAGATATTGACGCCAAGGCTCAACTTCCAGTCGAGCCGGCCGATATGACCATAGCGTTGCAAGCAGGGGGAAAAGCGCGCCATGAAACTCGTCATTGCCGCGGTGGCCATCCTCGCGGTCCACGTGATCGCGCTGGTGCTGACCCCGGCTGGCGGCATGGCGATCTCGTACGGCTTTTTCTTCGCCGTGGCGGTGGCCGCGATGTCCAGCACCGTGCTGGCCTGGCACCGCTCGGGCGAGCCACGGGATCCGCGCTGGTGGCTGCTGCTGGCCAGCCTGGTGCTGTGGACCGTCGGCATGTCGTTGTCCGCCCGGCAGAACTACGTGATGGATAACTCCAATCCGGCGCCCGGCGACAGCATGTTTTTCTACATCCTGTACGTGCTGCCGGTGCTGGTGGCCGTCTCGTCGGCGCCCGTGGCCGCCCGCAAGAAGTGGGCCCGGTCGATCGACCTGGTCCTCGCGGCGCTCCTGGGCGTGCTGTTCTACGTGCGCACCTTTTCCATCGTCTCGGTGGAAGGGGCGATGGGCCCGCAGCAGGCGGTGGATGTCGCGCACATGCTCGACTTCGAGAACCTTTGCCTGGCGGTCGCCGCGCTGTTGCGCTTCCTCGCGACCGATCGCGCGGATGACCACTATTTCTTCCGCGCGGTCATGGCGTTCTTCGTCTGCTACGCGATCTCCGGCTACTTCTACAACCATTACGTCGCGCTGGGCGGCCACCCCGATTTTGGCGACTCGCCGTGGGATGCCCTGCTCGATATCCCGTTCCTCGCCCTGTGCGTCACCACGCTTTCACGCAAGCCGCAGCGCCACTGGCATCCGCCGGTCTACCTCGTGCGGTTCGTGCAGAGTGCCAGCCCGACCTTCCTGGCGATGAGCGTACTCGGCTTCGGGCTGATGGTGATCCCGGGGTATCCGTCGCTCGGCATCACCGGTGCGATCGCCGCGGTCATCGGTATCGGCCTGCGCGGCACGCTGGCCCAGGTGGACCTGGTGGAAGAAGAGTTCCGTCTCTCGCGCAGCCGTGACGAGCTCGAAGGCCTGGTGTTCGTCGATAGCCTGACCGGGCTGGCCAACCGCCGCGCGCTGGATGAACGCCTGTTGCGTGAATGGCACCGCCCCGGCCAGCGTGAGCCGATCGCGCTGCTGATGATCGATGTCGATTACTTCAAGGAATACAACGACCGCTACGGCCACCTCGCCGGCGACGACTGCCTGCGTGCGCTCGCGGCGACGATGATGGCCCGCGGCCTGCGTGCGGGCGATTTCCTGGCCCGCTTCGGCGGCGAGGAGTTCGCCGTGGTGGCGCCCGGTACCCGCCTGGCGGAAGCCATGGTGCTCGCCGAGGACCTCCGCGCCCATGTCGAAGCCCAGGCCATCGTGCACCCACGCAGCCCGTTCGGGGTGCTCACGATTACCGTAGGTGTCGCGGCGATCCAGCCGAGCACCGTGGGCGGCCCGCTGGAACTGCTGAATGCCGCGGACCGCGCGCTGTACCGGGCCAAGCACAGCGGCAGGAACCGCACGGGCAGCCTGGGCGAGGTCCGCCAGGAACCCTCCGCGCGCGCCGGTTAACCCCGTTTGCCAGGGAGCCACGTTTCATCGTCATGACCCCAAGGAGGCCATGCACGATGAACACGATCCGCGTTTCCCTCTCCCTGCTCTTCACCGGCCTGGTCGCCGCGGCGGGCGCTGCCGGAGCCGAGCCGCCGCAGGCCCGGCATGTCGGTTATGCGCCGGTCCCCGAAGCAGGCGTGAACTGCACTGATGCGCAGCCCATCGGGTACGGCTACGCTCCGGCTCCGGCGCCGTTGCCCATGCCCATGCCTGTGCCCGCGGGCCGACCGATCGCGCAGCAGAAGGCGGTCGCCGCACCCGCCGCGGCTGGCGCGATGCAAGGCTATGCCGCACAGGAAGCCACCCTTCCCGCTCCGCCGGCGCCGCCCGCGCCGCCCGCGCCACCCGCCGATCTCGCGGCGAAACGCAGCGCGCCGGCCCCGCAGGTGGCGATGCAGCCTGCCTACCGGGTCGCGATGCTTCCCATGCAGGACGTCGACACCAGCCGCTACGCGCATCGTGACGACAACCCGGTGCACCTGGCCGCGACCGACCCGGTGTCCACCTTCAGCATCGACGTGGACACCGGCTCGTACACCAACGTGCGCCATATGTTGAACGAAGGCCAGCTGCCGCCGGCCGATGCCGTGCGCAGCGAGGAGTTCATCAACTATTTCAACTATGGGTACGCCGCGCCGAAGGATCGTTCGCGTCCCTTCAGCGTGACGACCGAGTTCGCGCCGTCGCCGTGGGACGCGGACCGCCAGCTGCTGCTGGTCGGCATCCAGGGTTACCGCGTGCCGGCGAGCGAGATCCCCGCGGCCAACCTCGTGTTCCTCGTCGATGTGTCGGGCTCCATGAACTCGCCTGACAAACTGCCCCTGCTCAAGGCCTCGCTGAAGCAGATCGTGCCGAAGCTGCGCGCACAGGACCGCATCTCGCTCGTGACCTACGCGGGTGCCACCTGCGTCGCCCTGCCCGCGACGGCCGGCGACCAGCACGCGAAGATCAACGCGGCGATCGATGCGCTCGGTGCCGGTGGATCCACCAACGGCGCGGCGGGCATCGACCTCGCTTACGCGCAGGCTGCCAAAGGCTTCATCAAGGGCGGCGTGAACCGGGTGATCCTGGCGACCGATGGCGATTTCAATGTCGGCACGGTCGGCGTCCAGCAGCTGAAGGACCGCATCGCCGACAAGCGCCGCAGCGGCATCGCCCTGACCACGCTCGGCTTTGGCGAAGGCAACTACAACGACGAGATGGCGGTAACGCTCGCCGACGCCGGCAACGGCAGCCACCATTACATCGACAGCCTCGAAGAAGGCCGCCGCGTGCTGGTCGACGAGATGTCGGCGACGCTGATGACGATCGCGAAGGACGTGAAGATCCAGGTCGAGTTCAACCCGGGCGTCGTCGCGGAATACCGCCTCATCGGTTACGAGAAGCGCATGCTCGCCCGCGAGGACTTCAGCAACGATGCGGTCGATGCAGGCGAGATCGGCGCCGGCGCGAATGTCACCGCGCTCTACGAGATCACGCTGAAGGGTGCGAAGGGCGCACAGGTGGATCCGCTACGCTACGGCAACACCGAAGCGGCACCGGCGAAGGGCAATGAGCTGGCCTTCCTCCGCCTGCGTTACAAGGCACCCGAAGGCGGTGCGAGCCAGCTGATCGAACAGCCGTTGTCCGCGAACGTCGGCACCGCCAGCGATCGCCTGCGCTTCGCCGCCGCGGTTGCTGCATTCGCCGATAACCTGCGCGGCGGCAAGTTCAGCGAGGGCTTCGGCTACGACAAGGTCGCCGCGCTGGCCCGCGGGGCGCAGGGCAAGGATGAAGGCGGCTACCGTGCCGGCCTGGCCCGGCTGGCCGACCTCGCGAGCGGGATGCAGACGCCGGTGGCTGAAGGCTCGCGCTGATCCGGGCTGCCATGACGCCAGCTAATGCCGTAACCTCGTCGGCCATGGATGCTCCCCTGGCCGACGATGCCTCGCTGATGCTCGCCTGGGCGGGCGGAGACGCGGCCGCGTTCAGGACGCTATACGCACGGCACAAGGGGCCGCTGTACCGGTTCCTGCTGAAGACGGCGAAGGACCGCGCCGTGGCCGACGAGCTGTTCCAGGAAACGTGGGCGCGCGTCATCGCGGCGCGCGACCGCTACCGGCCTGAAGCGAAGTTCAGCACCTGGCTGCTGCAGATCGCGCACAACCTCGCGATCGATGGCTTCCGCAAACTGAAGCCACTGGCCAGCAGCGACGAGGCCGAGGCGGTTTTTGCCGCCCAGCCGGCGCCGGAACGCGAGCAGCCGGAGAATGCATTGTCGGAATTCGAGTTGCGCCGGCGCATGCAGCAGGCGATCGACAGCCTGCCGGATGACCAGCGCGAAGCGTTCGTGTTGCGCATGGAGTACGAACTCTCCCTGGAGGACATCGCCGCCATCACCGGCGTGGGCCGTGAAACCGCCAAGTCACGCCTGCGCTATGCCATGGCACGCATCAAGCAGTGGTTCGCCTGACGATATGAATCCGAACATGCCACCCCCGAGCGACGACGAACTGCCCGACGAGCGCGAGCTCGCCGCGCTGTACGCCCGCCTGCCGAAGACGGAGCCCGACGCCGCGCTCGACGCCGCCGTGCTGGCCGCCGCGACGCGCGGCCTGCCGGTCCGCCGCCGCCCGCGCTGGCCCGTCGCGCTCGGCTCCGCCGCCGTCCTCGTCCTCGCGGTCGGCGTCGGCTGGCACATGCAGCAGACCCCCATCCGCGATCCCATCGCTGAGAAAGCCGCCGCACTCACCGCCGCCGAACCCGCTCCGGCACCGGCTGCGGCACCGGCTGCGGCACCGCCATCGACACCTGTTGCGGCACCGGCGCCGACTCCGGGCGCCACCTTCGAGTTATCCCAACGCGCCGCCCCACCTTCTGTGGGAGCGCGCTCGCGCGCGATTCAACCTCGCGACACCACTGCCTCGACTGTAGGAGCGCACCCTGTGCGCGACGCCGTTCGCGCCACCCCCGCACGCCCCCAACCCCAGCACCTCGAGGCCCGAAGCGAAACAAAGCCCATCGCGCAGCCGATGATGCAACCGATGCCCGCGCCCATGCCCGCACCCGCGGCGGCACCGATGGCGCCACCGGCCTCACCTGCACCACCCGCACCACCCGCGCCACCCGCGCCACCCGCGCCACCCGCCGACATCGCTGCAGCCCCCATGCCCGCACCGGCGGCCGCACCCGCGCCCCCGGCAGCCATCGACGAGACACCGACGCCCGCCCCACGAGCAGGCGTCGCCTCGGCCCCGATGCCCGCCGAGGCCATCCAGGGCTTCGCCGCCGCGAAGGCCCAGTTACCTGGCCTCGCCCCCGACGACCGCGTCGGCGAAATCCGCCGCCTGCTCGACAACGGCCAGCGCGCGGAAGCGCTGCGCAAGCTCGCCGAACTCCGCCGCCTGTATCCTGCGTACGACGTACCGCAAGACCTCCGCGACCTGAAACGTTGAGCACCCAGCTGGACACCCTCGCCGCGCCGTACCGCCACGAGGAAGACATCAAGAAAAGCCGGTTCATCGCGCAGGCCGCACCGGTGGCGACGCCCGCCGAAGCGCTCGCCTTCTTCCAGGCCGTCGGCGACCCGGGCGCCACGCACAACTGCTGGGCTTACCGCATCGGCGATGCGTACCGTTTCAACGACGACGGCGAACCCGGCGGTACTGCCGGTCGCCCCATCCTCGCTGCCATCGACGGCCAGGGTTGCGACCGGGTCGCGGTCGTCGTCACCCGCTGGTATGGCGGCATCAAGCTCGGCGCCGGCGGGCTCGTGCGTGCTTATGGCGGCAGTGCCGCCGAATGCCTGCGCCTCGCGCCGCGCGTACCGATCATTGCCACGGGACGGCTCGCGCTACGCGTTGAGTTCGCCGACCTGGCGCTGGTAAGCGCACGCATCCGCGAGCTCGACGGCACCATCGAAAAAGAAGACTTCGTCACAGACGGTGCGGACCTCATCGTCTCCGCACCCATCGACAAACTCGCGGCCATCATCGCCCGGGTTGTCGATACCACGCGTGGACGTATCGTCCCTAAACGTCTGGATCCCTGAAAACGCCCGTGGGAGCGCGCTTGCGCGCGATGGGTGCTTGCCGCCAGTTCCATCGCGCGCAAGCGCGCTCCCACAACGAGCCTTGCTTAGCGGTTAACCCAATGGCACTGCTGCACGGTGTGGTAGTGGTGGTGATGGTCATATACGCGATGCGGCTTGCACACCTTGTGGCGCGTCACGTGGTGCGGCGGCGGCCGGTGGCTGTCTGCGTTGGCGGCGAACGGCGCGAGGAACGCGGCACCCAGGATCAGCAGGCCGACGAAACGCGTGCGACGCTGGGGAGGGCGCGCGGCGATATGAGTGGTCATGAAACGTTCTCCGTGTCGTGGTGGGCGACCACAACGTCGCCGTTCCGGAGACACGAGTCAATAGAATTTGCGACGCCGCAAGGCATGCGTTCATCAACATCCAGACGGGCTGAAGACTCGCAATTTCTTTCGGCGGACCCGCATGTTTTCGCTGCTACGGCGGCGCGATTTCAACCTCCGGCACGTGGAATTCGGGCGTCGCCAACGTCGCGTCCGTGGGAAGCGCCGAGGTCTTGCCCGAGCGGAGAAATTCGTAGATAGCGGCCTTCGCTTCCGGGCTCTCGCGCAACTGGTAGAACGGCCCATCATGGCCCGCACGGTGCACCTTGATGACATGCCCATTCGGGAAGTACGGCAGGAGCCCGAGGGAGTTTTCTATCGGCGTCGAGGTATCCCAGTCACCATGCACGAACACTATCGGCGTGGCGGTAACGCGTGGCCGCCTCACATCGTCGCCCATGTCGGGTGTCGGCCAGTCCGCGGCCGAATCGAAGTTCGCTTCGAAGTTCCATGGGCCCAGCAGGTCCACGACCGGGTCCGTGCGCAGCAGGTACGTACGCTCGGGCGTCGCGCCCAGGCTGCTGTCCGCCAGCGGTCCGATCAGCGTGACCGGACTGGCTGCGCGGTCGTGAATACTTTCGCGCGCCCAGTCGTCGTAGTGACCGTGGTAGATAGCCAGGACCCACGCCGGCCACTCGTCGGCATCCTGCGAATGCGATAGCAGCGCCTGCTGCAGGTCACCTTTGCCCAGCACGACGGTTTGCTTCTTGCCGTCCGCCCCGGTGACCTGCACCGAAACCGTCTTCGTCTCGAAGCGATCGTGCAGCGTGGCGATGACCTCGCGCATGCCGCCCGGCGGCAGGTACGGCTTCAGCTCCGGCGCACGGTCGGCGTCGAACGCTATGCGCTGGAGCGCGGCGTAGACATGCGAGGGCACGTCGAACCCGCCATCCAGCGGCTCCACGGAAGAAAGCACCGCACGCGCGACGCTGTCGGAATGGAAGCGAATCACCGCCAGCGACCACTGCGAGCCAAAGCTGCCGCCGAACAGGCTGATCTTCGGATAGCCCAGCGCCTGACGCAGATCATCCACATCGGCGGCGAACGCTTCGATCGTGTAGCCGGAGAGATCCACGCCCGGATGCGCGGCGACGGCACGCTTCGCGAGCGCGCGCATGGCCTGTGCATCGGCGTCCGGCGTCGTCGGCCGGTCGAGCGGCAACGCATCGCTCGTTTCGCGCAGGAATTCACCACGCGCGGTGTACCCGCGCTGCTCGACGATCACCAGATCGCCCACGGCGCCAAACGCTGTCCACGCACGCAGCCGCGACTGCGCCGATTCGGTCTTCGCGGTGAAACTGTCGAGCACACTGAGGCCGGGACCACCCGGCAGCCAGAACACGGGTGGTGCTCCGGTCGGTTTCGGCGCACGGATGCGGGCAAAGCCCACCCCGATGAGGCGACTATGCGGGTCACGGCGATTTTCGGGTACGTAGAGCGTGCCGATCTCGTAGGCGAGGACCTTGCCATCGGCCATCGTGGTCGACGCCTTTTCGATGACGATGCGCCGGGCCTCTGCCGGCGGCTTCGCAGCGGCATGCACGGCCACGGCTGGAATCCCCAGTAACAGGACCGCGCCCATGACGACCCTCAGGCCACCCCAACCGAACAGAGCCCGCATGCCAGCCGCTCCCGGCCACCGCAGCGGTGGCCCTGATCCAAGGTGCCCGCAGCCTACAAGCGGGCACCATGGATTGAACAGTGCAGCAGGGCCTGCTTACTCGGCGGCCAGCTCCGTGGCGGAGCCCGTACCGGTGACCGACACCTTGCTGCCGACGCTCAGGCCTTCCACGCCCTTGCCCGTCTGGACCAGCGCCAGGGTCTTACCGTCGTCCGTCTTCACCTTGACCATGTAGTGCGCGGCCGGGCCTTCACCCGCCACGGCGCCACCGATCCGCGAGCCCATGTCCTGCGAGCCATTCGCCACCACCCTTGCCGCAATCGGACTCTCCGTCTTGTTGGCGGCGACCATGCCGAACAGGCCACCGAGGACATTGCCTCTCTGCTTGCCCTGCTTGTGCTGTTCACTCTCATCATCGCCGCGGTTATCGATCGGCTTCATGTCGACGATGGTGCCGTGGCGCACACCCGACTGGGCATGGCTATTAGCGAAGGGGACAAGCGAAGTAACCGCCAGCGCGGCGGCGAGCATCCATTTCATAGATCACCTGCGAGATCGTGGGAGGGATTGCGCCCGCACGCCGGGCGCGGGCGTGGCTCAGCTGCCCTTGGGTTTGCCCCAGCTGCTGATGTACGGCGCGCACTTCACGCCGTCGTACTCGTAACGGCTGATGATGCCGTCGGCATTCGCATAGAACACCACTGTGCAGTGATGCTGGGCATCGACGTCGTGGTGTTCGTAGGTGGTCTGCAGGATGAGCGTGTTGTTCATCTGCCCGACCGCCTGCGTGTTCTGGGAGTCATACGAATACGCTTCGCTGCCGAAGTTGTACTCGTACGCCATCTCGCCCGTCTTGCCCACCTCGTAGGAGGTGAAGCCACGATCGACGGGCCATTGGACGAGCAGCTCGCTCGCATCATGGCCGAGCCAGCTATCGGCGACCTTGGACGAGGCTTTGCTATAGGCATTGGCGGCGAGGCCCGGCATGGACACGGACAAGCCAAGAAGAGCGACCAGGTAAAGTGAGGCGCGCACGGATCAGTTCCTTTGAAGACCCAGGGTCTGCCGTGGCAAGGGACACACGGCGACACGCGCGAACCCCGTTCGCTGCGCGCTGACTGCTGGAAGCCCCTTTCGCCCGCATCCGGTGCGTGTCGGCGCTTCCATGCCCCCTGTTCCGACGGGTGGGAGGATAGCACCCGAAACGTGTGGATTGAATACTGCACTCCCCGGCCCCATCCGTCTCGGAATGGTCTGGTGGCGGGAATGGGAATGAGCGGCGAACGCAGGGCGAAATCACGGAATATCGGCGCGCTGCGCAACCTCTGGCCGTTCATGCGGCCGCACAAGGGCCTGGTCGCGGGCTGGCTGGTGTTCCTGGCCCTCTCCTCGGGTGCCTCCCTCGCCCTGCCCCCGGCGATCCGCCACATCATCGATCGTGGCTTCCTGGCCTCGAACGTGGCCACCATCAATGGCACCTTCCTGGCCCTGTTCGGGGTGGCGGTGGTGCTCGCCGTCGCCACCGCCGGCCGCTACTACTGCATCGCGCTGCTCGGCGAGCGTTCGCTGGCGTCGCTGCGCTCGGCCCTGTATCGCCATGTGATCGCCCTGGACGTCGGCTTCTACGAAAGCACCCGCGTCGGTGAGCTCACCTCGCGCCTCGGCACGGATACCGAGGTCGTGCAGACCCTCGTGGGTTCGGGTATCTCGGTGGCGCTGCGCAGCGCGGTGATGCTGATCGGTTCCGCAGTGGCCATGGCCTGGACCAGCCCGCATCTTGCCGGCCTCACGGCGCTGGTGATCCCGGCGGTGATGCTGCCGATCCTCATCTTCGGCCGTCGCGTGCAGAAGCTGTCGCGGCATAGCCAGGACCGCATCGCCGATGCGGCCGCCATCGCCAACGAAACGCTCAATGCCGCGCAGGCCGTCAAGGCGTACAACCGCGAGCCGATCGAAAGCCGCCGTTACGCCGATGCCATCGCCCTCGCCCTCGCCACGGCCCGCCGCCGCATCGGCATGCGCTCGCTGCTGACTGCCGCCGTCATCGTGCTGATCTTCGGCGCGATCACGCTGGTGCTGTGGAGTGGCGCCCGCGACGTGATCGCCGGCACGCTCGAGCCCGGCGTGCTCAGCCAGTTCGTCCTGTATGCGATCTTCGCGGCCGGATCCGTGGCCGGTCTCTCCGAGGTCTGGGGCGATGTACTGAGCGCCGCGGGTGCCATGGAGCGCATCGGCGAACTGTTCGCCGAGGAACCGGTCATCCGCACGCCAGAAGCGCCCGAGCCGCTGCCGGTACCGGTGACGGGCTCGCTGCATTTCGACCATGTGGAATTCCGCTACCCGTCACGGCCGGATGTCGCCGCGCTGTCGGACTTCACGCTGGATATCGCGCCGGGTGAAACCGTGGCCCTCGTCGGGCCCTCCGGTGCAGGCAAGAGCACGGTCTTCAGCCTGCTGCTGCGCTTCCACGATCCGAAATCGGGTGCCATCCGTTTCGACGGCGTGGACCTCAAGGCACTCGCCCTGCCCGACCTGCGCGGCTCGATCGCGCTGGTGCCGCAGGAGACGATCATCTTTGGCGGCAGCGCGGCGAACAACATCCGCTTCGGCCGCGAGGACGCGTCGGACGAGGAAGTGCGTGAGGCAGCGCGGCTGGCCGAGGCCGATGGCTTTCTCTCCGCGCTGCCCGAGGGCTACGACGCGGCGCTAGGCGAACGCGGCGTGCGCCTCTCCGGCGGGCAGAAGCAGCGTATCGCCATCGCCCGCGCGATCCTGCGCGATGCGCCGCTGCTGCTGCTCGATGAGGCGACCTCGGCGCTGGACGCGCAATCCGAAGCGGCGATCCAGCAGGCGCTGGAGCGGCTGGAGAAGGGCCGCACCACGCTGGTCATCGCCCACCGCCTGGCGACCGTGCAGCGTGCCGACCGGATCGTGGTGATGGAAGCCGGGCGGATCGTGGCGCAGGGCACGCACGAGCAGTTGCTGGCCGAGGGTGGGCTTTATGCGGAACTCGCCAGGCTGCAGTTCGTGGCCTGAGCCATCGCGCGCAAGCGCGCTCCCACAAGGGCTCGGCTCCCGCCCATGGGCACAGCTCTTGTGGGAGCGCGCTTGCGCGCGATTGGGGTGGGGTGATGCCAAGCCGCGCCCTTGCCACGCCCTTGACGCCCCGCCGCCTAGCGTCAGCGCATGGACAGCGACCTCCTGCTTCCCCGTCCGGAAGGCCTCTACTGCCCCGCGGGTGATTTCTTCATCGACCCGATGCTCCCCGTCGCGCGGGCGGTGGTGACGCACGCGCACGGCGACCATGCGCGCGCGGGCAGCGCGCTGTATCACGTGGCGAGCGCCGGGGCGTCGCTGATGCGCGAGCGGTTGGGTGCGACGGCGACGATCCGCGCCTATGACTATGGCGAGAAGTTCACCCTGGGCGAAACCGTGCTGAGCCTGCACCCATCCGGGCACGTGCTCGGCGCCGCGCAGGTACGCATCGAGGGCTGCGGCAAGGTCGCGGTGGTCTCGGGCGATTACAAGCGCGACCCCGACCCGACCTGCGTGCCCTTCGAGCCCGTGCCCTGCGATGTGTTCGTAACCGAATCGACCTTCGGCCTCCCGATCTATCGCTGGCCACCGATGAGTGAGGTCATCGACGACCTGATGGCCTGGTGGGACGACTGCGCGCGCCGCGGCATCCCCGCTGTGCTGTTCTGCTATGCGCTCGGCAAGGCCCAGCGCATCCTCGCGGAGCTCGCCACGCGTACCGAGCGGACGGTGTACCTCCATGGCGCCATGGTTCGCCTGGTCGAGGACTACCGCGAGGCTGGCGTGCGCATGGTGCCCACCGAAGCCGTGAGCGAGACCGCCAAGGGCCGGGACTTCGCCGGTGAGCTCATCCTCGCACCACCATCGGCAGCCGGTGCACCGTGGATGAAGCGCTTCTCGAAGGCCTCGACGGGCTTCGCCTCCGGATGGATGCAGGTACGCGGTGCGCGGCGCCGGCGCGGCTACGATCGCGGCTTCATCGTCTCCGACCATGCCGACTGGCCCGGGCTGATCCGCAGCGTGGAAGACTGCGGCGCGAAGCGCATCTACGTGACCCACGGTGATGGCGAAGCGTTGATCCGCTACCTGCGCGAACGCGGCCACGATGCGCGGGCCCTGCGTTCACTCGGCCAGATGCCCGACGTGCGCGCCAGCAAGGAAGGCGACTGATGCGCCGCTTCGCCGCCCTCTACGACGCGCTGGATCGCACGGCGTCCACCAGCGCCAAGCGCGAGGCCATGGCCGCCTACTTCGCCGAGGCACCGGCCGAGGACGCCGCGTGGGCCGTCTACGTACTGGGTGGCGGCAAGCTAAGGCGCACGGCCTCATCGACGGAACTCCGTTCCGCACTCGCCGCGGAGACCGGCTACGCCGACTGGCTGATCGACGACAGTTATGCCCACGTCGGCGACCTCGCCGAAACCATCGCACTCATGCTTCCGCGCCAGGCGGCGGAAGGCACCGACACGCCCCTGCACGTGTGGATGGAAGCCCGCCTGCCCTCGCTGTCGCGGCTGGAGCCTGCCGAGCGGATGGACACGCTGCGCGAATGGTGGCGTGAGCTCCCGGCTGACCAGGTCTTCCTCGTCAACAAGCTGCTCACCGGCTCGCTCCGCGTCGGCGTGTCGCACCGCCTCGTCGTGCAGGCCATCGCGCAATGGACGACGCTACCCACCGACCTCATCGCCCACCGCCTTAGCGGCACGTGGAAACCTTCCGCGGAGGCATTTCGCGATCTGGCGGGTCCTGAGCGCGCCGACGAACACGCGGGTGAAAGGCCCTACCCGTTCTTCCTGGCTTCGCCACTCGAACACGCGATCGAGACGCTCGGCCCCGTCAACGACTGGATCGCCGAGTGGAAGTGGGATGGCATTCGCGCGCAGCTGATGCGACGCGGCGACAGCGCCATCCTGTGGTCACGCGGCGAGGAGCGCCTCGACGGACGCTTCCCCGAACTGGAAAGCGCGGCGCAATCCTTGCCCGACGGCTGCGTGATCGACGGCGAGATCCTCGCGTGGGCGATGGATGAAGCCCACCCGCTGCCGTTCGCGTCGCTGCAGAAGCGCATCGGCAAGCTGAAACCCGGGCCGAAGCTGCTGGCGGAAACGCCGGTGCGGCTGATGGCGTACGACCTGCTCGAGTTCGACGGCCACGACCTGCGCGAGGTGCCGCTGAAAGCGCGCCGCGAACAACTGGCCACGCTGCTCGACGGGCTTGGCCCCACCTTCATGCTTTCGCCCACCGTGCCCGCGTCGAGCTGGGATGACCTCACCGCCCTTCGCGGCGAGTCCCGCGAGCGTCGCACCGAGGGACTGATGCTCAAGCGGCTCGATTCGCCGTACCGCGTCGGGCGCAAGCGTGGTGACTGGTGGAAGTGGAAGGTGGACCCGTACACGATCGACGCCGTGCTGCTCTATGCGCAGCCCGGCCATGGCCGGCGCTCCGGGCTTTTCACCGATTACACCTTCGGCGTGTGGGAAGGCGAAACGCTGGTGCCGGTCGCCAAGGCCTACTCCGGCCTGGATGATGCCGAGATCGGCCGCCTCGACCGCTGGATCCGCGCCAACACCATCGACCGCTTCGGTCCGGTGCGCTCGGTCACGCCAACCCACGTATTCGAACTCGCCTTCGAAGCCATCCAGGCTTCGGGCCGCCACAAGGCCGGCGTGGCGGTGCGCTTCCCGCGCATCCTCCGCTGGCGAACCGACCTTGCGATCAAAGATGCCGACCGCCTCGACGACCTCCGCCGCCTGGCGTCGGGCTGAAGCGCGCCTGGTGGCGTGGTTCACCGCCCAGGAGCGCCGGCCGGCGCCGTTCCAGCGCGCCGCATGGAAACACTGGGCAGAGGGCCGGCATGGCCTCGTGCATGCGCCCACGGGCACGGGCAAGACCCTCGCCGCCGCGGGCGGGCCGCTGATCGACGGCGTGCTTAACCCCGGCACGGGCCTGCGCCTGCTCTGGATCACACCCTTACGTTCGCTGGCGACGGATACGACCCAGCACCTCACCGCTGCGGTCGAGGCAATGCAACTGCCGTGGCGCGTCCTGCGCCGGACCGGTGACAGCGGTAGCGCCGAACGCGCGCGGCTACGGCGCGGCGCCTGCGAGTTGCTGGTAACGACGCCGGAAAGCCTCGCGCTGCTGCTCAGCTACCCCGATGCCCGCGAACGCTTCGCATCACTCCGCGGGGTCGTCGTTGACGAGTGGCACGAGCTGGTCGGCAATAAGCGCGGCACCCTCCTTCAGCTAGGCCTCACCCGGCTGCGCCGTTGGCATCCGCAAGCTCGCATCTGGGGGCTCTCCGCGACATTGGGCAACCTGGACGAAGCGATGCGTGCGCTCGCCGGTGATGGCGTGCTGGTTGGCGCCGCGTCGAAAAAGAAAACCATCATCGATACCGCGGTGCCCGAGGGTGGTGAGCGCTTCCCGTGGGCCGGCCACCTCGGCCTCACCCAGCTGCCGCGTGTGTTGAAAGCCGTGCTCGAGGCGCGCAGCAGCCTGGTCTTCGCCAACACGCGCTCGCAGGCCGAGCTCTGGCATGAAGCGCTCGCCTCCGTGTGGCCGGAGGCGCCGGAGACGCTGGCCCTGCACCATGGCTCGATCGATCCCAAGCTGCGTTTCGCGACCGAGGAGGGCTTGCGCGTCGGCACGCTGCGCTGCGTGGTCGCCACCTCCAGCCTCGATCTCGGCGTGGATTTTTCGAGTGTCGAACGGGTGATCCAGGTCGGCAGCCCCAAGAGCGTGGCCCGCCTGCTCCAGCGCGCGGGACGTAGCGGACACCGTCCCGGCCTGCCCTCGCGGATCCTGTGCGTGCCGACCCACCTTCTCGAGCTTGCCGAAGTCGACGCGGCGCGGCGTGCCCTCGACGAAGGTCACCTGGAACCGCGCCACCCCATGCGCGGTTGCCTGGACGTCCTTGCCCAGCACCTGATGACGATGGCGCTGGGCGGCGGATTCACCGCCGACGAGGCGTATGCCGAAGTGACCTCGTCACTGGCGTACGCCCAACTGCCGCGCGACCGGTTCGATGCCGTGCTCGCTTATCTGTGCACCGGCGGCACCGCCCTCGCAAGCTATCCCGAATACCACAAGCTCGTACCTGCCGACGGTCGCTACGTGGTCGAAAGCGGACGCGTCGCGCGCATGCACCGGCTCTCGATCGGCACCATCACCTCGGACGGCACGCTGCAGGTGCGCTACATGAAGGGAGCGCGGCTCGGTACGGTCGAAGAAAGCTTCGTGTCCCGGCTGCGCCCGGGCGACCGCTTCCTCTTCGCCGGCCGCAACCTCGAGCTGGTGCGCGTGCGCGAGATGACCGCATACGTGCGCGCCGCGCCAAACCGCCGTGGTGGCGTGCCACGCTGGATGGGAGGCCGCATGCCGTTGTCGGGCGAACTCTCCGATGAGCTCCGCCGCACCCTTGCCGAGCCGGACCCGCGCAGCCGCGAGATGCGGGCGCTCGCACCGCTGCTGGCGATCCAAAACGCACAATCGGCGGTGCCCGCGCTCGATGAGACCCTCTGCGAACGCACGCGCACCCGCGAGGGCGATTACCTCTTCGTGTTCCCTTTCGCCGGCCGGCTGGCTCACGAAGGTCTGGCTGCCGTCCTCGCCTGGCGGCTCGCGCGCATCCAGCCGGGTGACTATGGTTATGCCGTGAACGATTACGGCCTGACGATCACCGCCGCGCGCATGCCGGCGCTCGATGCCGAAACGATGCGCATGCTCCTGCACCCCGCGGGCCTGCGCAGGGACATCCGCGCGAGCGTGAACCTCTCCGAACTGGCCCGGCGCCAGTTCCGCGAGATCGCGCGCGTCGCCGGCCTGGTCTTCAACGGTTACCCGGCGCAGGCCAAGACCTTGCGGCAGTTGCAGGCATCGAGCGGCCTGCTCTTCGACGTACTGCGCCGCCACGATCCGGAGCACCCGTTGCTGTGGCAGGCCGAGCGCGAGGTGCTCGACCAGCAGCTCGATTTCACCCGGCTGCGCGCGTGCCTGCTGCGCATCGCGCGCTCGCGCCTGCTCTGGCGCGAGCCGAAGCGGCTTAGCCCGCTTGCGTTTCCGCTATGGGTCGAGCGCCTGCGTGGCGGCATTGCCACCGATGACTGGAAATCGCGCGTGGAACGCATGCTCGCGACGCTGGAGGCCGGTGCCGCATGAATACGCGTGACGTAGCGATCGCCGGCGAAACGCTGACGATGCATGTCGAGCGCGCCCTTTACTGGGCCGCACGCGGCACCCTGCTGGTCTCCGACGTGCACTTCGGCAAGGGCGCCGTGTTCCGTCGCGCCGGCATCGCGGTGCCGAGCGGCGATACCGACGACGACCTGCGCCGGCTCGATGCACTCTTCGCCGCCTTTGCCCCCGAACGGCTGGTCATCCTCGGGGACCTCGTCCACGGCGCGGCGACCGCGCGCAGTGCATGGGTGGAGGATGTACGAGCGTGGCGCCAGCAGCATGCTGCGATCGACATGGTGCTGGTCGCAGGTAATCACGACCGCCACTTCGACGTCGCATCGCTCGGCATCACGGTGCAGCCGGACCGGCTCGCGATGCCGCCGTTCGTGCTGTCGCATCACCCGCATGCGCACGCCGAGGGCTACGTGCTCGCGGGCCATGTGCATCCTGGCGCGGTGGTGCGCGACGGATGGCGCAAACACCGGCTCCCCGCTTTCGTGTTCGATCGCGACGTCGGGATGCTGCCCGCGTTCGGGACACTAACTGGCCTGCATGAGGTAGTCGCCTTACAAGGACGGCAGATATTCGCCGTCACGCCTGCAGGTGTTATTCCTACGCGCGGTGCAACAACGCGATAACGTCGCGATGGCATACTTGCAACCACAACAACACCACCAGGCAGGGAGTGGCACGGATGAAGAAGCAGTGGGTGATGGGACTGGCCGCGTTCGCAATGACGGGGCTGGCGTTTGCGGCAGGACCGGGGGCGGCACGCAAGCGCGCGGAAGCGAGCATGCTGGTCACGGGGGATATCACGGTGGCACCGGATGGCAGTGTCAGCGGCTACACGCTCGACCGGCCCGACCGCCTTCCGCCTGAAGTGGCGGGCCTGATCGGCCGCGCGGCACCGAAGTGGCGCTTCGAGCCCGTGAAGCAGGATGGCCAGGCGGTCAGCGCGAAGGCGCACATGAGCATTCGCCTCATCGCGCAGAGGCAGGCACCGGATAGCGAGAGTTATGTCATCCATATCGCCGGCGCCAGCTTTGGCGAATACGGCGCGGGTGGTGAAACCATCACGTATGCGAAGCGTACGCCGCCGTCATATCCCCCGAACGCGGTGGCTGCGGGTGTGCAAGGTACGGTGTACCTGCTGCTGCGCGTCGGTCGCGATGGCAAGGTGGCCGACGCCTCCGTCGAACAGGTGAACCTGGGCGTGGCCGGCTCCGACACCGAGATGCGCGTATGGCGCAATGTGCTGGCTAACCCGGCGCTGCGCGTCGCGAAGGACTGGACCTTCAACCTGCCGACGCAGGGCACGCACCGGAACGATCCGGAATACGTCACGCGTGTGCCGATCACCTATCGCCTCAACCGCGGCATCACGCGGGACGACCGCTACGGCACCTGGGAAGTGTATGTGCCGGGGCCGAAGGAAGCGATCTCGTGGGCGAAGGACCCTGGCCAGAGCGCGGACGCGCTCCCCGACGATGGCCTCTACCTCGTCAACAGCGGCCTGAAGCTGACTACGCCGCTGGATAACAACGGCTAAGGCTTCGGCTTGCGCTCGGCGGTCGAGGCTTCCACCAGCTCGATCGCCGTGACGTTGTGGATCCAGCGTGCCGGGCGCGCGTCATCCGGCACGACCAGGCGATACGGGCCATCCTTCGCATCAAGCGGCTTGTCCTCGTGCTGATCGACCAGCACGACCTTGCGGCCGCCAAAGTCCGGGTCGAGTTCCGCCAGGCTGAAGATCACCTGGTAGCCATCCGATGCCGTGACCCGCACGAAGTCCGTCAGGGCCTTGCCGCGCAGATCCTTGCCGACCGGCGCGCCCTGCGCACGCAGGACATCAAGCAGGTTCACCCCTTGCCAGGCGCTGGGTGCAGCGCCATGCGCGCCCGCCTTCACCTCGACGCGCGGCAAGGCGCGCGTATCCAGCCCGATGGTCGGCTTGCCAGGCGCGGTGTATTGCACCGCATCCGCGGCCAACGCACTACCGCAGAAGAAAAGTCCCGCGACCACTAACGATCCGATCCAGCGCATCACATCACCCCTCGCTGCGTTAGGGGAGCATCGCGCGCAAGCGCGCTCCCACAAGATCATCAGGAAAGCCCAGCCACCAACGCCCGCACCGTCTCCACATCCGAACGCGTCTCTCCTGCCCCCATGCCGAGCGGATCGGCCGGCTTGCGCCGCATGGCCGACGGCAGGCGGCGCTTGGCCGATGCGTGGAACTCGGCGGCCCCCGTCAGCTTGCGCAGGTCGGCGATATTGCCCGGCTCGATGCCTGCGCCCGGCATCACGACGATACGCCCCGCGGCCTGCGATACCAGCCGACCGAGGCGCCCGGCGCCAGCGACCGCACTGGCCATGCCACCGGACGTGAGCACGCGTTCGAAGCCCAGGTCGATCAGCGTCTCGAGCGTGTCGCCCTGGTCGGGCACGAGGTCGAACGCGCGATGGAAGGTGATGCCCATGCCTTGCGCAGCATCGAGGAAGCGCAGGCATGCGTCGGTGTCCACTTCGCCTTCGGGGGTGAGCGCACCCACCACCACGCCATCGCAACCGAGTTCCCGGCAATGCATGATGTCGTCGAGCATGGCTTCGATCTCGTGATCCTCGTACACGAAATCCCCGGCGCGCGGACGGATCAAGACGTACAACGGGATCTCGAGGCCCTCGCGCGCCAGCACCAGCGTCCCGTGCGAGGGCGTCACGCCACCCTCGTCCAGGCTGGCGCACAGCTCCACGCGGCCTGCGCCGCCCTCCTGCGCCGCGAAGGCGGAGGCGGCGGAATTCGCGGCGACTTCGAGCAGCGCCATGGTCAGTACGTGCTCTTGCCGGGGATCAGCGTGTCCTGCCTGTTCGCATCGCACACGGCGTACGAGAAGCCCTTCTGGATCGCCCACGCGCCGACATTGCCCTTCTTGTCCATCGCGAGGAAGCCGACCTGGAGATCCTTCGCGTCCGGCTTGCGGCGCAGGATGCGCTCGACCGCTTCACGGCAGGCATCTTCCGGCGAGCGGCCCTGGCGCATCAGTTCCACCACCAGGAAGCTGCCGACGTTACGGATCACTTCCTCGCCCACGCCGGTCGAGGTCGCACCGCCGACTTCGTTATCGACATACAGGCCCGCGCCGATGATCGGGCTGTCGCCCACGCGGCCGTGCAGCTTCCACGCCATGCCGCTGGTCGTGCACGCGCCGGAAAGGTTGCCCTTCGCATCGATCGCGAGCATGCCGATGGTGTCGTGGTTCGAGGCATCGCCGGGCGTGCCGCCCGGTCCCGCGTTATAGGTCTTCACTTCGCTGTTGGCCTGCGGCTTGTACTTCGCCGTCTTCAGCCAGGCCTGCCAGGCCTCGCGGCTTTCCGGGGTCAGGAGTTCCTCGCGCGGGAAGCCCTGCTCCAGCGCGAACTGCAACGCGCCATCGCCGACGAGCAGCACGTGCGGCGTGCGCTCCATCACGCGGCGCGCCACCGATATCGGGTGCGCGATGTGTTCGATAGCCGCGACGGCGCCGCAGTTGCCGTGCTCATCCATGATGCTGGCATCGAGCGTGACCTTGCCATCGCGGTCGGGATAACCGGCACGGCCGACGCTGTGGTTCTTCATGTCGGCTTCCGGGACGCGGACGCCCTGCTCCACCGCATCGAGCGCGCGGCCGCCGTTCGCGAGCACCTTCCACGCCGCCTGGTTGGCGGGCACGCCGAAATCCCAGGTCGAGCACACGCGCGGGACCATGCCCGCGGCCGCGGGTGCCGCAGGCACCGACTTAGCCATGCCGCGCGCTGTCAACGCGACGCCGGACGCAATCGTCGCGCCCTGGAGAAAACGCCTGCGATCCATGGAACCCCTCGGAAGACGACGCGCGAGCCGCGCCATCACCGATGGTCGCACGGCCCATGCGGACCTGACCACCACGACCGTCGTCACGGATCGCGCGTTCGCGCTCGCGGCACCACGCGTCGGCGGCCTCGCGTTGCCGCGCATGGGCGAAGCGCGCGGCCTGTGCGCCAACGAGCGCCATGACGGCGAGCATGGCGAGGACCAGGAGCAGCACGGCACCGCGCTCCTTCACGGGGCGATCCAGAGGCTGCGGGAGCGGGGCTTGCCATCGGCGAGCCAAAGGCGGAGCTCGAGCCGGCGCACCGCACCCTCGGGGCGCCGCATGATTTCCCCGCGGGTGGTGCGATCACCCTCCGCCGTGTCCGCGATGACCTGGAGCGCGGTCGCGGACGCCAGCACCCGTTCGCAGTGCTCTCCCGAACACACTCGGAGGCCGCCCGGCCCGATCGCCCACGCACGCTCCCGGGTCACCACGACGACACCATGGCTCTCGCCGACGTAGCGCGAGCAACGGCTCGCCTGGCATACCGACCACCGTGGGTCGGCCGCCACATCGGCGAGCATCGCCTCCAGCGCATCGGCGGGCCGGCTGGCCGCCTGGGCTGACGCGAGGTGGTGTCGAACGCCGCGCGCGACCGCCGCCGCACCCGTGAGAACGGCGGCCGACACCACCGCCGCGATCGCGAGGCCCATGGCCAGTTCGATGAGCGTCATGCCCCGCGCCTTCATGGCCCGACGCCCCAGTCCAGCGCACCACCCGGCCAACGGATGCGGACAACACAGGCGTGGACTTCGCAGGCCACGCCGCCGTGCGCAGCGGGGCCCAGCGCCCCGGCCAGCCCGGCCTGGAAGGCCGCGAGGTCAGCGGCGGCGACCTGACCGGGCGCGCAGCCGACGCCGCACGCTGGTGGTGCCGGATTCGCGTAGTGGTAGTCGCCCGCGCGCACGCCGACCGGATTGGCGCGCAGCCGCGCCTCCATGTCGGCCGCCAGCGTGAGCGCGCGGACCTGCGCGCCGGCTTGCGTTGAACGGAACGAGGACTGCGCCACCCAGGTGGCGGTCGCGGAGGCACCGATGGCGAATACCGCCGCGGCGGTGAGTGATTCGATAAGCGTAGTCATGCGCGCAGCGTGCCCGTGCCGCCGTGCCATGGCAGCCGGCCGGACTACCCGCGCGATGTAGGCGCCGCCCACGAAAAAAAACCCCGCGACGAGCGCGGGGTTTTTCGGTGGCTTAGCGCTATCGATCAGGCAGCGATTTCGACGCCCGACGCCTGGGCACCCTTCGGGCCAGTCGTCACTTCGAACTTCACGCGCTGACCTTCCTGCAGGCTACGGAAGCCCTTGGAGTTGATCGCAGAAAAGTGGACGAACACGTCCTCCCCACCGTCCTCGGGCGCGATGAAACCGAAACCCTTGGCGTCGTTGAACCACTTGACCGTACCGAAACGCATTTGCGGAAACCTCTGGACATGGACTGGAAGCACCCGGATGGCGAGGCTTCCCCTAGATCCCCTTGCCTGCCCCCGCGGCGCGTGCGAAGTATCATCATGTTTTAGACCAAAGCGCAACTGGGACTCTTTCCCATATGCCATCCGGGCCCACCGTTGTGGGAGCGCGCTTGCGCGCGATCCGGGCTTGCGGCGAGCACCCATCGCGCGCGAGCGCGCTCCCACAGGGGCGCGCAGGCCCGCGGTCAGGCGAGCATGCGGCCCAGGATCGGCGCCACGTTGGCCGTGGCCGCGGCGAGGTGGGCGAAGATTTCCTCGATGCTGATCTCGGCTTCGTCGCCGGCACCGGCGGCGAAGTTGGCGACCAGGGCGAGGCAGGCGAACTCCAGGTCCAGCTCGCGGGCCAGTGCGGCTTCCGGCATGCCGGTCATGCCGACCAGGTCGCAGCCATCGCGCTTCATCCGGGCGATCTCCGCACGGGTTTCCAGGCGCGGACCCTGGGTGACGCCGTGCACGCCGCCGTCAATGATGGCGAGGCCTTCGGCGCGGGCCGCGGCCAGGATCGCCTGGCGCAGGCCCTCGGTGTACGGCTCGCTGAAATCGATGTGGCGGACTTCGGCGCCTTCCACGTCGTTGAAGCTCGTGTAGCGGCCGTGGGTGTAGTCGATGATCTGGTCGGGCACCACCAGCGCACGCGGACCCATGTCGTCACGGATGCCGCCCACGGCGTTCACGGCGACGACCTTGCGGGCCCCCAGCGAATGGAGGGCCCAGAGGTTGGCGCGGTAGTTCACCCGGTGCGGCGGCACGGTGTGGCTCTCGCCATGGCGGGCCAGGAAGGCCAGGCGCCGGCCCTTGAAGTCGCCGACGACGATGTCGCCGGACGCCGGACCGAACGGCGTTTCCACCGCATGTCGCTGCGGATTCGCCAGGCCTTCGAAAGCGTAGAGGCCGCTGCCGCCGATGACGGCCAGATCGATGCTCACGGGGTCAATCCTTCAGTGCGTAGATGGCCGGCAGGTTGCGGGCCTGTTCGTTGTAGTCCATGCCGTAACCGAACACGTAGCGGTCAGGCAGGTCCACGCCGTTGAAGTCGGCCTCGATGCCCTCGGCGCGGCGGCCGTGCAGCTTGGTGCAGAGCACGGCGAGCAGGACGCGCTTCGCCCCCATCTTGACGCACGCGTCGCGCACGGCCTTGAGGGTGTGGCCTTCATCGAGGATGTCATCGACCAGCAACACCGTGCGGCCAGCCAGCGGCACGTGCGGTTCGCGCAGCCAGTGCAGGTCGCTGCCGGTCTGCGCGCCGCGATAGCGCGTGGCGTGCACGTAATCGAACTCGAGGTCGGTCCGGATCGCCAGCGAGAGCTGCCCGGCGAAGATCAGCGCGCCGTGCATGACGGTCAGGAAGACCGGGCGTTCGCCGGCCAGGGCGGTATCGATCTCGCGACCCATGCGCGCAATCTCGGTATCGAGCTGGTCGCGGGTAAAGAGGACATCCGAGTTTTGGAGCGCTTGCTCAAGCGAGGCGGCGGTCATGGGCGGATCAGGACTCCAGGGCGGTGACGCGCGCGATGAAGCGGTCGCGTTGGGGATTGTCGACAAGGCCTTCCCACGTCGAGCCGATCGCACCGCGCAAGGGTGCGAGGCGCTCGGGCGGCGACAGCCGGCGGCCCTTGACCGCGGCGATCGCTTCGGGGACCACATCGGGGAAACAGGCCAGAACGAGGTCGCAGCCGGCATCGAGGTTGGCGTGCGCGCGTGCGGCGATGCCGCCGGCGCTGGCGGCGGCCGCCATGCTGATGTCATCGCCGAAGACACAGCCACGGAAGCCCAGCTCGCCGCGCAGGATCTCTTCGATCCACACGTGCGAGTAACCGGCCGGCTGGTCGTCGACCGACGTGTATTTCACATGCGCGGCCATGACCGCCTCGGCGCGGGCTTCGATGCCGGCCACGAACGGCAGGAGGTCCGTGCGCAGGATCTCATCCTTGCTACGGGTATCCACGGCGACGGATTCGTGGGTGTCTTCGGCCACGGAACCATGCCCGGGGAAATGCTTGAGCACGGCGGCCATGCCACCGAGGTGCATGCCGCGCACGTAGGCCTGGGTGAGCTCGGCGGCGATGGCCGGGTCGGCGTGGAAGGCGCGGTCGCCGATGGCCTTGCTGCAGCGGTCGAGGTCGGCCACCGGGGCGAAGCTGAAATCCACGCCGATGGCGCGCATTTCGCTGGCCATGATCCAGGCGTGCTCCTCGGCACGGTCCACGGCCTCGCCGGGGTCGGTGTCGTAGAGCTTGCCGATGGCGCGCAACGGCGGCAGCCGGGTGAAGCCCTCGCGGAACCGCTGCACGCGGCCGCCCTCCTGGTCGACGCAGACCAGCAGGTCGTCGCCCGCCACCTCGCGCGCCGCATCGATCAGCGCGGTGACCTGCTCGCGCGATTCGAAGTTACGGCCGAACAGGATGATGCCCGCCACGCCGTGCGCGGTGAGCAGCGTGTGCTCGTGCGGCTTGAGCTCCTTGCCTTCGAGACCGATCAGCAGCATCAGGCGTTCTCCTTCCCTTCGCGCTCGGCCGGCGTCCAGGTGTTGAACGGCCGGTCGATCAGGTTGACGTTGTAGTAGCGGACCTGGTCGCTGACTTCCGCGCCAAGCCACGCGGGCGTGGGGCAAGCCGCGTCCGCCGCCTCGAGTTCGATCTCGGCCACCACCAGGCCCTGGTTGGCGCCGCCGAACTCATCGATCTCGAAGTGTGCCCCATCGAGCATGACATGGTGGCGAACCTTCTCGAGGACGCCGTCGGCCAGGGTGTCCAGCATGTGCCGGGCATCGTCCAGCGGGATCGGGTACTCGTACTCCTGGCGCTCGATCCCGAGGGTGGCCGACTTGATGTTCAGCCAGGCCTTCTCCCCCGAGATGCGCACGCGCACCGAGGATTTCGCGTGCCCGGCGGCGATCGAGGCCATCGCGACGAGGTACCCCTGCGCGATGGGTTCGCTGCGCTCGACCAGGGCACGCCAGCCCTCGCCGGCGAGCAGGAACTTGCGTTCGATTTCGACGCCCATGCGTTCTTCCCGGTCAGCCGCGCTCGAACAGCGCGATGGATTCGACGTGCGCGGTGTGCGGGAACATATCCATCACCCCCGCCGAGACCAGCCGGAAGCCGTGCTTCTCGACCAGGATGCCGGCGTCGCGGGCCAGCGAGCCCGGGTGGCACGAGACGTACACGATACGATTGGTGCCCTTGCGCGGCAGGTACTCCAGCACCTTGTCGGCGCCCGCGCGGGGTGGATCGAGCAGGATCTTGTCCCATGCCTGCTTAGCCCAGGGTTCGTTGCGCTGGTCCTCGAACAGGTTGGCAACGCGGAAGCTCGCGTTGGCCAGGCCGTTGCGGGCCGCGTTTTCGGCCGCGCGCTGGACCAGGCCGTGTTCGCCTTCCACGCCAACGACCTCCGCGGCATGCCGCGCGATCGGCAGGGTGAAGTTGCCGAGGCCGCAGAACAGGTCGAGCACCTTGTCGCCCGGCTGGAGGTCGAGCAGTTCCAGCGTGCGCGCCAGCATCTTCTGGTTCATGCCGGCGTTGACCTGGACGAAATCCAGCGGCAGGAAGTCGAGCGTGACGTTATCGGCCGCGATGGCGAACGACAGGCGCGGCGATTCCGGCCACAGGGGCGCGACGGTGCTGTGGTTGCCGGGCTGCAGGTAGATCGCGAAACCGTGTTCCTGCGCGAAGGCGGTGAGCTTCGCGCGATCGCCCTCGGTCAGCGGCGACAGGTGGCGGAAGACGAGCGCGACGGTGTCGTCGCCGGCGGCGAACTCGATCTGCGGGATGTCGCGGGCGGTATCCAGGCCCTGGATCAGGGTCGCCAGGAGGCCGACCTTCGGGCCGATCGCGGGGTGGATCACCTCGCAGACATCGATATCCGCCACGAACCGCGGGTTGGATTCCTCGCGGAAGCCGACCAGCACGCGATCCTTCTTGTTGACGAAGCGGACCGAGAAGCGACCCTTGCGGCGGTAGCTCCACGGCTGGTCGGTGAGCGGCGCCAGCCAGCTCTCTGGCGTGACCTTGCCGATGCGCTCGAAGTTCTCAGCCAGTACGCGCTGCTTCGCGGCGATCTGCGCCCCGGGCGCCATGTGCTGCAACGAGCAGCCACTGCACTGGCCGAAGTGGCGGCACTTCGGCTCAACGCGATCGGGCGAGGCCTCGAGGATCGAGACCACCTCGGCATCGTCGTAGTTGCGGTGGCGCTTGCGGTACTTCAGCAGCACGCGCTCGCCCGGCAGCGCGCCGGACACGAACGTGGCCTTGTTATCGATGCGGGCGACGCCCCGGCCGTCGTGGCTGAGGTCGGTGATGGTGGCTTCGAATTCGGTCATGCGCTCAAAAACTAAAAGCCCGGACGTTGGGTCCGGGCCGGGGCTGGGAGGCGCCGCGCGGATGAACAGCGCGGCGAGCGATCCTGGCGGAGAGGGCCTACTTGCGCTTCCAGGCGCCGGAGGCGTCCTGATAATACCAGCCCGAGGGTGCACGCTCGACCCAGCCGGCGGCGAAGGTCTTGCGGATCTGCGGCTCCCACTCCGGATGGCCGTTGGCCTTGGCGATTGCGGCGTAGAGCTGGTCGCGGTCGCTGTTCTCATCACGGACGGTGTTACTGGCCTGGGAGCGCTGGTCGAGCGGGAGCGACCCCGCGTCACGCACGGCGACCAGGCCGTTGTTCGTGAAGCCGACGGCGCCCGAGTCCATCAGGCCCTTGAGCGGGCCGCCGAAGCGGGCTTTCATCCGCGCGCGGATCGCGTCGGTTTCCGGCGAACGCACCTGGATGTCGGGGCTTTCCGCGGCCATGGCTTTGGGAATGACCAGATCGAGCAGCGACGCCGAGGGCTGCTTGCCGGCCGCGGGCTTGGGTGGCGCCTTGCTTCCGTTGGCCGCCGGGGCGACGCCGCTTTCGTCGAGCACGTTGCCAATGAACTGGTCCGCGGCCTTCTGGGCTGCGGCCTCGGGGAAGTAGACGTTGATGGTGACGCAGCCGACCAGGGCGACTGCTGCGGCTAAGATCATGGCAATCAGTGGCTTGCGCGACATTTTTTACGTCCTTTTGAGGTTTGCTGCATCACCGCGTTGTTGGCGTATCGCGCGCAAGCGCGCTCCCACGGATGCTACTGGTCCCACAGGGTGTTACTGGATGGTCGGGCCGTCGCCTTTCGTGGCGGCTTGCAGGCGGCGGACCAGGGTGGGCCAGTCGACTTCGCGCTGGTGGCCGACCACGGTCAGGTGCGGCAGCCCGCTGCCTTCGACGATAGTGTAGCCATCCTTCGCGGCGCCCAATCCACCCATGCTGCAGACATCGCCCTTGAGCGTGCAGCTGAGCCCGATGCGCCGGTAACCGAAGGTCTTGAACAGTTTCAGCACGGTGCCCTGCAACCCGCCGGCGATGCCGCCGCCGCCGACCGAGGTGAGGTTGTTGACCGCTCGCTGGCTGATCCGGCCACCCTGGTCGGCAAGCAGGTTTGCCCTGAACGCCGAGGGTTGCCAGGCCACCAGGCGCAGGTCGTCGATGCTGCCGTGCAGGCGTCCGGTGATGCTGCCGAAATCGAACACGGAGGTCATCCGCGCCAGGTCGAGGTCGCGCAGCGCGATGTTGCCGGCCAGTACCGGCGCATCGCTGAACGGGCGCGACAGGGTCATGCCGGTGATGTCGACGAAGCCGTCGAACACGTTGAGCGAAAGGCCGCCACCCAGTTCCACGCGGTCATCGATGTAACGCAGTGACGGAACCGCTCCGCCCAGCGTGCCGCCGAACGCCGGCCAGCCGACCGCGCGGGAGAACGCGGCCATGTCGATCTGGGTGAGCGCCAGCGAGGTCTGCAGGCGCTCACCGCTCGCCGCCGCAGGCTTCCATCCCAGTGAGAGGACGCGCAGGTCGCCATCGAGCACCGGGATGGCCATGGGCTTCTCGAGCGCGAGGGTGCCGCCCTTGCTGCGCCAGGTGCCTTCCGCCGCGCCGTTCGGGATCCGGTAGACCTGGAGGTTGCGCCAGCCAAGCTTCGTCGTGGGGCGGTCTTCGCTCGCGCTCCAGTCCAGCGAGCCACGCAAGCCGTTCACGCCCAGCCGGCCATCCGCCATGGCGAGATCGAGCCCACCGGTCTGGAAGGCGAAGGCCGTGGGGCCATCGGGCCCGATCTCGGCGTGGCCGGCCACTTCGCCATTGGCCTGCAGGCCGGAGAGGCCCCAGGAACGCACCAGGCCCTTGCCGTAGCGCTCGTAAGCCGCCGGGAAGCGCGCGTTGAAGCGGTCGAAGCGCAGCTGCGCAAGGTTGCCCTTGGCATCGAAGCCGAGCTCGCCTTCGAGTTGCAGGGCGTCCGGATCGGTAAGGCGCAGGCGGCGCACGCCGAGCGTGCCCTTCTGCGAGCGTGCGGACAGCGACAGTTGCACGGCATGGTCGGGCAGGCTCGCGTACAGCGGGCCAAGAAGCCATTCGCCACCGCGCAGGCCTGCGTCGAGATCGATGGTCGCGCCATCCCGACCGATATCCAGCCCGAGCCGGCCGCTTCCGCTGATCTTCTGGCCGGCCATCGCACCCCCCGGCGTCTCGAAGCCGACGCCATCGAGGGCAAACTGGCCAGCGGCCTGGGTGCCGGTGTCGAGGAGGTCGAGCGCCAGGTCGGCATTGACCTTGCCTGCCGTCGGGTGGCCCGCCCACGCCGTCGACAGCAGGCCCTGCAGCCAGCCGGCGGGGAGGTTCTTCAGGGTGATCTGTGCATGCGTCACCTGGTCGATGGGTAGTGCGACCTCGGCGAGCGCCTTGTCCTGGTTGATGGTGATGGCCAGGGTGTTCGCCGCTTCGTCCGCGACGATCTTCACCGAGGCATCCGTCAACGCACCGCCAGGTGCGCCGCGCAGGCGGATGCGGCCGTCGAACATCCAGCGGCCGAGTTCATCGCGATCGAGCTGCCCGTCGAGCGCTACACCGAGCTTGCGCCAGCCGAGCGCAGGCACGTCGGCCTTCTTCGCCGTGAGGCGCAACGAGATCCCCTTGCCATCGGCCTGGGGATCCAGGTCGGCCTGCATGTCGGTCATCGCCAGGCCCGGCACGCTGAGGCTATCCGCGCCGATCGAGAGCCCCGCATGCGCGGCACCACCCCAGGCCAGGGCGACCCAGGTGAGCAGGACGAATACGAGGGGGCGGGTTGATACGCGGCGCATGCTGCTCCATTCTGCCAAACTCAGATGAACAACATGGAACGTTGCATGGATTCGCGCCGCCCTCCCCCTCTTGACCGCGACCACCTGCGCAAGGTGCTGGTGGCCGATGACGATCCGTCCACCCGCCAGTTCCTGTCCGGCGCGCTGGTGTCGCTGGGTTACGACGTCACCCTGGCGGTCGATGGCGCGGATGCGCTGAGCCATGCGCGCGCCACCCGCTTCGACGCCTTGATCCTCGATTGCCGGATGCCGCACGGGGGCGCGCTGGATGTGCTGCGCGACCTGCACGACAGCATCGATGCCGCATCGGCGGGTGTGCCGGCGTTCGCGACCAGCGCGGAAATTTCGCCGTTATTGCGTAGCGATCTCGATGCCGCGGGCTTCGCCGGAGCCATCGAGAAGCCGTGCAGGATCGCCTCGCTCGGCCACGCGCTCGATGCCGCGCTGGGCGTGGACCCGCGCATGGCGGTATTGAGCGATAGCGACGGGCTGGTGGCCACGGGCGATCCACAGATCATGGCTTCGCTGCGCCAGCTGCTCCGTGGGGAGCTGATCCAGTTGCGTACCGAACTGCACGAGCTGGGCGGTGACCCCGGCAGCCTGGTCGACCGGCTGCATCGCCTTCGTTCGGCATGCGGGTTTTGCGGGGCGCTCCGCCTGGGCGCGCAGGCCAAGGCGTTGCAGGGCCATGTTTACGAGGCGCGGCAGGTGGCGCCGGCCATGATGGAGCGATTCCGGCGCGAGCTCGAGGCAACAATCGCCGCGCTTGCGGTGTAGCACCTGACGTTGTGGGAGCGCGCTTGCGCGCGATGGCGCCGCGCTCAGCGCAACACGCGCCAGGCTTTCAGCTCGCCGCCGCCGAGGTAGAACGTAATCACCTGGCGCATCATCCGGCGCAGCGCGGAGAGACCGGCCTGGTCGGGCGAGGTATCCGCCGCGAGCGCGAGCAGGTCCGCGCCACGCAGGGCACGGGGATCGCCGGGGCGCCCCGGCATGACGCCGGACTCGGGGTCGTAGGCATAGGTGCCACCCGGGTCGAGCGGCTCCCCATCGAGCGCGCCCACCTCCAGTTGCAAGGCGTAGCCCAGCGCATCGAGCATGTCGCGCTCGAAGCGACGCAAGGTCCAGCCGAGCGGCTCGCCTGCCGCCATCCGCTGCAGGGTGCGCTCGTAGTGGTCGAACAACTCGGGATTCGGGTCCTGGCGCCCGGTCAGGCGGACCACCAGTTCGTTGAGGTAGAGCCCGGCCAGGCCCGCGTCACCCGTCAACCGAAGCGGAGTACCCACCGGCTCGGCAGAACGCAGGGTCGCCAGTTCGCCCTTCAGAAGCAGATCCAGCTCGAGCCTCTGGAACGGTTCGAGCTGCGCGCGCTGCATCCGCGCACGCTCGTTGCGCACACCGCGGGCCACGACGCCAATGCGCCCGTGGTCACGCGACAGGCACTCCACGAGCATCGAGGTCTCGCGATACGGCCGCGCATGCAGCACGAAAGCGGGTTGCTGTTCGACACGCATGCGCGGGGCGCCCGAAGGGCTTATTCGTAACCGAAACGCTTAAGCAGGTTCTCGTCGTCGGCCCAGCCTTCGCGCACCTTCACCCAGAGCTTCAGGAATACCTTGCGCTCGAACATGGTCTCCATGGCCTTGCGCGCGGAGGTGCCGATGGCCTTGAGCTGGGCGCCGCCGGCACCGATCACGATGGCCTTCTGGCCATCGCGCTCCACCCAGATCACCGCGTGCACTTCGGCGACGCCGTCGGGGCGGTCGGCGAAGCCTTCGATTTCCACGGTCGTGGCGTACGGAAGCTCCTGGTCGAGACGCAGCATGAGCTGCTCGCGCACCATCTCGGCCGCGAGGAAACGCTCGCTACGGTCGGTGATTTCATCCTCGCCGTAGATCGCTTCCTGCTCGGGCAGGCGCTTCAGGATGCCCTTCTCGAGGCCCTCCAGGCCCTTCGACTTGAGCGCGCTCACGTAGTACACGTCATCGAACGGATGCTTCTGCATCAGGTCGGCGACGAAAGGCAGCATCGCGCCCTTGTCCTTCTGCAGGTCCACCTTGTTGATGGCCAGCAGCTTGGGCATGTCCGTCTGTTCGCACAGCGCCTGGTACATCGCGGCGTCTTCGTCGGTCCACTTGCCGGCTTCGATCACCTGCACGGCGAGGTCGACCTCGGTCACCGCCGCGCGCGCCGCGCGGTTGAGGCTGCGGTTCATGGCGCGCTTGCCGCCACGGTGCAGGCCCGGGGTATCCACGTAAAGGATCTGGCCGTTCGGCTTGGTCGAGATGCCAAGGATGCGATGGCGCGTCGTCTGCGGCCGATGGCTCACGATGGAGAGGCGCACGCCGATCAGCGCGTTGAGCAAGGTGGACTTGCCGACATTGGGCCGGCCGGCCAGCGCGACGTAGCCGCAACGGAAGTCGTCGTCGACCAGGGTATCGTTATCTTCGAAATCGTTATCGTTCATGGTTTCTTTTCCAGCAGCCTTTGCAACACCGCCTCGGCGGCGTCCTGTTCGGCGGCACGCCGGCTGCCCCCGCTCGCTTCGATGCGGATGGCTTCCGGCTCTTCAATGGCGCAACTCACGTCGAAGACCTTGGCATGGTCCTCGCCGTAACTGGCGGTCAGTTCGTAAACGGGCAGCGGCAGGCCCCTGCCCTGTAGCCACTCCTGCAGGCGCGTCTTGGCGTCCTTGCTGGAGCGTTTGAGTTCTCCCACGCGGGGCGTGAAAAGCCTGCGCACGACCTGGCGGCAGGCATCGTAGCCGTCGTCGAGGTAGACGGCGGCCACCATGGCCTCGAAAGCGTCGGCCAGGATGGAATCCCGCCGGTAACCGCCGCTCTTCAATTCACCCGGGCCGAGCTTGAGCCGGTCGCCCAGTTCAAGCTCCCGGGCTACCACGGCCAGGGCCTGGCCGTTGACCAGCTGGGAGCGCAGCCGCGAGAGCTCGCCCTCGCTGGCATGCGGGTGCGCTTCGTACAACAGTTCGGCCACCATGACGCCCAACAGGGCATCACCGAGGAACTCCATCCGCTCGTTGTTCGGCTTCCCGGCACTACGGTGGGTCAGTGCCAGGGTCGCCAGACCGGGATCACGAAAACGATGCGGGAATTCCACGAAACCTCATTACCCAGCGCTGTTGCTGCGGATCTGCACCGACTTCTCGAAATGGAGCAGGAAATCGATGTTGTACATAAACGGGATGCGCTTGTCGTAAGCGACATGCAGCGTCGGCAGGTTGTTTTCGCGAATGACGGTAATGTCCTTCGGCTTGATCGTCGAGTCGTCGACGTACTGGAAGCTCATCTTGAAGGCGAGCTGGCGGCGGGCCTGCTCGACATCGTCGTTGCCACCCTCGGTAGCCATCTGGTTCATGGCCTTCACCACGCCCATGTACTCGATGTACGACGGCACCAGCTTCATGGCCATGAAGCCAAAGAAGCCCAGTACCACGAGCACGATGATAAAGCCGATGAGCGTAATGCCCGATTGCCTGGATTTCATAGATTGACCCCGCCGCGCCAGGCGGCTCCCCTGTGTGATTCGGATACCGACGGGGCGCCGATGCGCCCCGCTGCGGAGATTACCTTGTCCGCGCCGGGGTGCAACGCCCCCGGACGTGACCGGGGCCACCGTTCGGGTCAATGGATGACCTTGCCCATGCGGGAGAAATCGAAGATCCCGGAGATGCCGTTATCGAACCCGCGCCAGGCCAGCCAGACGAAGAAGGCCTTGCCGACCAGGTTCTCCTCCGGCATGCAGCCCCACCAGCGGCTGTCCGTGCTGTTCATGCGGTTGTCGCCCATGACGATGTAGCAGCCCTTCGGCACTTCGGAGGGCACCATGGCGTTGGGGATATCCATCGGCATGTTGTAGGCCGGGGTGAGCGCGATCGTGTGGTTCACGCTGCCCAGGTGCTCGGTGTACAGCTTCGAGCCGTAGGTCATCAGCAGGTGGTCTTCCGGCTGCTTCACGTCACCCTTGTAGGGGCCCAGCTCGTCCATCGCGACGCGCTCGCCGTTGATGAAGAGCTCGCTGCCCCGGGTTTCGATCCGGTCGCCCGGGACGCCGATAACGCGCTTGATCCAGTTCTCGCTAGGCACCGGCGCGCTGGGATCCTGGCACGTGGCATCGCCGCTGCGGACGATCTGGCCACTCGCATCGGGACAGCGATAGCCCGGGAACCGGAACACCACGACATCGCCGCGGCGCGGTTCGCCGTTCTCAACCAGCTTGTTGTTGAACGCCGGCATGCGCAGGCCGTACGAGAACTTGTTGACCAGGATGAAATCGCCGACGTCGAGGGTCGGCATCATCGAACCGGAGGGGATCCGGAACGGCTCCGCGACAAAGGAGCGCAGGATCAGTACCACTAGGATCACCGGGAACAGCGAGCGCGCCCAGTCGACCGGCCACGGCTCGGCGATCTCCGTGCCCTCGGCCTCGGCGCGGGCACGGCGTGCCCTGGCCAGGAACAGCCAGTCGAGCAGCCAGATGACGCCGAAAAGGACCGTCACGCCCAGCAGGAATGCCGAAAAATCAAATGCCGCCATGCCAACTCCGTTAGTCGTGTGAAGGACCCGGTGGGTCCATTCCGGCGCATCCGGCGCCGGGTTTCCATGGGTAGAACGTCATGCCGCCGGGGGCGAACCTTACTTGTCGACCTTCAGCACGGCAAGGAAGGCCTCCTGGGGGATCTCCACGGAGCCCACCTGCTTCATGCGCTTCTTGCCTTCCTTCTGCTTCTCCAGGAGCTTCTTCTTACGCGAGACGTCGCCGCCGTAACACTTGGCGAGCACGTTCTTGCGCAGGGCCTTCACCGTGGAACGGGCAATGACGGCGGCGCCGATCGCGGCCTGGATGGCCACGTCGAACTGCTGGCGCGGGATCAGGTCCTTCATGCGCTCGACCAGCTCGCGGCCGCGGCGGTCCGCGTGCGAGCGGTGCACGATAAGACTCAAGGCATCGACGCGGTCGCCATTGATCAGGATATCGACGCGCACGAAGGGACCGGCATCGAAGCGGTCCAGGTGGTAATCCATCGAGGCATAACCGCGCGATACGGATTTCAGGCGATCGAAGAAGTCGAGGACGACTTCCGCCAGCGGCAGCTCATACGTGACCTGCACCTGGGTGGCCAGGTACTGGATGGAGCGCTGCACGCCACGCTTCTCTTCGCAGAGCTTGATGACGTTGCCGACGTATTCGGCCGGCGTGAGGATGTTGGCCACGATGATCGGCTCACGGATCTCGGCGATCTGCTGCGGCGGGGGCAGCTTGGCCGGGTTATCCATGTTGATCACGGTGCCATCGGTCTTGGCCACCTCGTACACCACGGTGGGCGCGGTGGTGATCAGGTCGAGGTCGTATTCGCGCTCGAGGCGCTCCTGCACGATTTCCATGTGCAGCATGCCAAGGAAGCCGCAGCGGAAGCCGAAGCCCATGGCCTCGGAGCTCTCGGGCTCGAAGAACATGGCGGCGTCGTTGAGGCGCAGCTTGTCGAGTGCCTCGCGCAGCGCGGGGTAATCATCCGCCGACACAGGGAACAGGCCGGCGAACACGCGCGGCTGCATGGTCTGGAAGCCTGGCAGGGGCTCTTCCGCCGGCTTGCCGGCCAGGGTCAGCGTGTCGCCGACGGGGGCGCCATGGACATCCTTGATGGATGCATTGATCCAGCCCACCTCGCCCGCGGCAAGCTTCTCGAGCTTCTTCCGCTTTGGGGTGAACACGCCCACATCGTCGACCAGGTGGGTGCGACCGGTGGACATGACCAGGATCTTGTCGCCCGGCTTGATCTCGCCCTGCATGACGCGGACCAGGGAGACCACGCCCAGGTAGTTGTCGAACCATGAGTCGATGATCAGCGCCTGGAGCTTGTCCGTATCGCGCGGCTTCGGCGCCGGGATGCGATGGATGATGGCCTCGAGCACCTCGATCACGTTCTGGCCCGTCTTGGCGCTGACCGGGATCGCGTCGGACGCGTCCAGACCGATCACCGCCTCGATCTCGGCCTTGGCCTTGTCGATGTCCGCCGTAGGCAGGTCGATCTTGTTGAGGACCGGGATGACCTCCAGGCCCTGCTCGATCGCGGTGTAGCAGTTGGCCACGGACTGGGCTTCGACGCCCTGGGCCGCATCGACCACCAGCAGCGCGCCTTCGCACGCGGAGAGCGAGCGGCTCACCTCGTAGCTGAAGTCGACATGCCCGGGGGTGTCGATGAAGTTGAGCTGGTAGGTCTTGCCATCCCGCGCCTTGTACGGCAGCGAGACCGACTGGGCCTTGATGGTGATGCCGCGCTCGCGCTCGATCGGGTTGTTGTCGAGCACCTGCGCTTCCATTTCGCGCTCGGACAAGCCGCCGCACAGCTGGATGATGCGGTCGGCCAGGGTCGACTTGCCGTGGTCGATATGGGCAATGATGGAGAAGTTGCGGATGAGTTCCATGGAGCGCCGTGGTCGTGTTCACCATCGCTCGCGGCGCGAACGACGCGCAACGGCCGCCTTGGCCGGTGCGAATCCCGCATTATCGCATGGAAGGCGGGCCACCGCCGAGGGTGGCCCGCGCTGCCCGGCTATTTGTCGCTGGGCACCGTGATACCGACGAAGCGCGTTGAGTCGTCGCGACGGACCAGCAACATGGCCGTGTCGCCCTCCTTCACGCCCTTCACGGCGTCGCGGAAGGCGCTGGCGCTGCCGACCCGCTTCTGGTTCACCATGAGAATGACATCGCCTGACTGCAGGCCGGCGGTGGCGGCGGCGCGACCGGTGATCTTGCTGATCACCACGCCTTCGCCCGCCTTGAGGCCGAGGTCCCCACGGGTCTGGGCGTCGATATCCTCCACGGCCACGCCAAGGGCCGCGGCGGTACCGCCCGACGCGCCGCCGGCCGCAGCGTCGGCCATGGCGTTCTTATCGCGAGGCAGTTCGCCGACCTTGACCTCCACCGTCTGCTTCTTGCCATCGCGAAGGATGTCCACTTTCGCCATCGAGCCAGGCTTGGTGATCCCTACCAGCGGGGGCAGGTCGACCGACTGGGTGATCGGCGTGCCGTTGAAGCCAAGGATCACGTCACCCTGCTTCAGCCCGGCCTTGTCCGCGCCACTGCCGGGCGTGACCTGGGCGACGAGCGCACCGTTGGCGTCCGGCAGGTTGAGGTTCTTCACGAACTGGTCGACCGGCTGCACGGTGACGCCGAGCATGCCGCGCGAGACGTAGCCCTTCTCCTTGATCTGCTGGACCACGTTCATGGCAACGTCGATGGGGATGGAGAACGACAAGCCCTGGTAGCCGCCCGAGGTGGAGTAGATCTGCGAGTTCACGCCGATGACCTGGCCCTGCAGGTTGAACAGCGGGCCGCCCGAGTTGCCACGGTTGATCGGCACGTCGGTCTGGATGAAGGAGGTGTAGGGCTGGTCCCCGCTACCGAGGTTACGACCGACGGCACTGATGATGCCGTGGGTGACCGTGGCATCCAGGCCGAACGGCGAACCGATGGCCAGGGCCCACTGGCCGCGCTTCACGCTGCGCGAATCGCCGATGGTGACGGTGGGCAGCGCGCTCGCATCGACCTTGAGCAGGGCAATGTCGTACTGCGGATCCTTGCCCACGACCTTCGCGGTGAAGGTGCGGCGATCCTGCAGGCGGATCTTCACCTCATCGGCATCGTCGACCACGTGGTCATTGGTGAGCACGTAGCCATCGGCGGAGATGATGAAGCCGGAACCGAGCGAGGTCTGCTCGCGTGGCTGCATGGGCATGCCGGGCATGCCGAAGAAACGGCGTAGCAGTTCGTCCTGGTCATCGGGTGCGATCTGTGCGCCCCGGCCGGCTCCCTTTTGCGTGGGCTTGCCGGATGACTTCGCCTCCACGTGAACCACCGCGGGAGCGTTTTTCTCAACGATGCCGGTGAAATCGGGCAAGGTTTGAGCCTGCGCGCCGACGCTCGCCAAGACGAGCGCGCCACCGATCAGCGCGCGTACGTGCCAGGATGCCATGGGTGTTCCTCCTTCATTTTTCAGGCATGGCTGCCCGTGCGGCGGCTGCGCCGCACGGGGTTAACAAAGATGGGGGGATACGGCGCGCCGGGGACGGCGGCGCACCGGGGAGCCTTAGCGGGCGCCGGACGCCGCTTGCGGCTGCGCGTAACGCGTGCCATCCGGGCGGGTCATCAGCAACTGGTACTGCGCGCGGCTGGCATCACGCGCATCGACCGGATGTGCGCGCTGGATCTGGTAAGGCGTGGAACGCGGCAGGTAAGCCGTGGCCGCGTCGTCACTGGAACTGTCGAACGCCGCCTTCTCGGTGAACTGCGAAGCGACGTTACCCGTGAGCCAGCGCGGGGCGACCGGGGCGGATGCCGGTTCCGGCGTGGCATCGGCCAGATCCGCACCGGCGGACGTGGCGGCATGATGTGCGATCTCCGGCGCGGCGCCGTGGTTACCGGCGGGTTGCGAAACCATGAGTGCGGCGACCGCGACACTAGCGGCGATGGCACCACCGGCCGACCAGTGCAGCCAGCGACGGCGCGGCGCGGCCACGGTCGTGACCTGCTGCGCGGACTCGGCTTCGATAGCCGCCATGACCCGATCGGCGAAACCCGCCGAGACCGGTGGCAACGCCTCGTGGCGCAGGCCGTCACGGCCAACGTGGTAGCGCGACCATGCGTTCGCCAGGGCCGAATCGGCCTCGAGGCGGCGCAACAGGAAGCGGATCTCCTCCCGTGACAGTTCTCCATCCATGCCGGCGGAGAGAATTTCCCGATTGGCTTCGCTCATGGGGTCTGGTCCTCGCGGTCGGACAACAACGGCCGCAATTTTTCATCGATGGCCTCGCGGGCCCTGAAGATACGCGAACGGACAGTCCCGATGGGACAATCCATGGCGGCGGCAATTTCCTCGTAACTCTTGCCTTCCACCTCGCGCAGGGTAATCGCGACCCGAAGTTCTTCGGGCAAGGCTTGGACAGTAGAAAACACCGTTTGTTCCACCTGCTCTCGCATGAGTTCACGCTCAGGCGTGGCGCTCTCGTGCATGCGGGTGGCGCCGGGGACGTAAACCGCATCCTCGGCGTCGATATCGCCGGTCGGCGGGCGCCGGCCCATGGCCACCAGGTGGTTCTTGGCGGTGTTCACGGCGATCTTGTAAAGCCATGTGTAGAAAGCACTTTCGCCGCGGAACGAGCCCAGCGCGCGCCACGCGCGCACGAAGGCCTCCTGGGCGATGTCCTCGCACTCCGTCCAGTCATGGACGTAGCGCGAGATCAGCGCGACCACCTTGTGCTGGTACTTGCGGACAAGCAGATCGAAGGCGCGGCGGTCCCCCTGATGCACGCGTTCGACAAGTGCTTGATCCAGTTCGTTTTCGCCCATCCGGGCCGTCTCCTCAACATCATTCGGTCCAGTCGCGGGCGCAGATGAGACCTGCCGGGGCCCCGCAAGTTCAATCATGCGCGCCCTGGACGAAAATATGCGGTTCGCCAGATGAAGCTCAAGCTAACCCGTCGCAAGCGCCTGGCCCTCAGCCACGATGCGCTCGCGCTCAGCCAGGAGCTTGTCGAAGGTAACCGTGGGCAGCGGACGGCAGAACAGGTAGCCCTGCAACTCATCGCAGCCGTTGGCCTTGAGGAACTGCAGGTGCTGCTCGATCTCCACGCCTTCGGCCACCACGCCGCGCTTGAGGCGGTGGGCCATGTCGATGGTGGCGCGGACAATCGCTTCGTCGTCCGGATCGACACCGATGTTGCGGACGAAGCTCTGGTCGATCTTGATCCGGTCAGCCGGCAGGCGGCGGAGGTAGTCGAGCGACGCGGCGCCGGTACCGAAGTCATCGATGGCGATGCGGCAGCCCATGGCATGCAACGCGTCGAGGGTTTCCACCAGGTGCGGCACCGTCTTCACGCTGATGCTCTCGGTGACCTCGAGCTCGAGCAGCGAGGCATCCAGCCCGGTGTCTTCGAGCGCCCTGGCCACCACGGCCGCCAGGTTGTTCTGCATCAGCTGCACCGCCGACAGGTTCACGCCCAGGCGCAGGCCCATGCCGTAGCGGTCCTCCCAGGCCTTCGCCTGCGCGCACGCGGTGCGCAGCACCCATTCGCCGATCGGCACGATGAGGCCACTGGCTTCCGCCAGCGGAATGAAGAAGCCCGGGCTGATCATCCCGAGCTCGGGATGCTCCCAGCGGACCAGCGCTTCCATGCCCACGATGTCTTCGCTGCCCGCGTCGACCTGCGGCTGGTAGAACACCCGCAACTCGCCGTTGCGCTCGGCATGCCGCAGGCGGGCCTTCAGTTCGCCCTGCTGCTGCTGGGCCGTATCCACGCTGGCCGCGTAGACCTGGTAGTTGTTGCGGCCCAGGCTCTTGGCGCCGTACATGGCCTCGTCGGCGTGGCGCAGTAGGAGCTCGCCCTCGACCGCGTCGTCCGGGAAGAAGGCGATACCCACCGATACCGTTGCCTGGAGCTCGGAGCCGTCGTCGAGATGCAGGGGCACTTCCATCGCCTGCACGATCTTCTCGGCGATGCGCAGCACGTCCTCGCGCTTGATGATGTGGCGCAGCACCAGGGTGAATTCATCGCCCGCGTAACGGGCGACGGTATCCGACCCACGGACGCTCGCGCGCAACCGCCGGGCCACCGCGGAGAGCACCTGGTCACCCACGGCATGGCCGAGGGTTTCGTTGATGCCCTTGAAGCGATCGAGATCGACGAGCAGCACGGCGAACAGTTCGCCGGTACGCGAAGCCTCGCGGATGGTGGTATCGAGGCGATCGTGGAACAACAGGCGGTTCGGCAGGCCGGTCAGCGTATCGACGAGGCCCCGTTCGCGCCCCTGGTCGCGCGCGCGGCGCAGTTCCAGCGCGGCGCTGAAGCGCGCGGAGGCGGCGCGCAGGGCCAGCTCGAAGACCCGGCCGTCGCCGGCGCTGCGCCGACGGCCGGCCAGCATGGCGCCGATCGGGCTGCGCCGCTCATCCAGCAGCGGCAGGAACACGAAAGCGCCGAGGCCCAGTGCTTCGATCAGCGGATCGGCCAGGGGCTGGGCACGACCGTCGCCAAGCCGGACCAGCGCTTCGCCACCCAGGCACTGCCTGAGCAGCGGCAGGTCGGCGGCCTCGGCCCATTCGACCTGGCCCGGACCGTTCCAGATGCGTGCGATGACCTCGGGGCCGGCATCACTCTCCGGCAGCGCGGACCAGATGCCGACGACATCGAGGTCGAGCGCGTCGGCCAGCATCGCAGCGGCCTCGCCCAGGCCTTCGTCATCACTGGGGCACGCATCCAGCACGGAAAGCAGCGAAAGCGCGCGCGCCGCGGAATCGCCTGCGCGCATGTCGCGGAAGGCCACCGCGATACGGTGGCCGCCCTGCCCGTCGAGCAGATGACGGACATCGACCTCCCCGGGAATCTCGATGCCATCGGCTCTGCGCAGCACGCAGGCCATGCCATCGCCATCGGGCATGGGCCACGCCCCACCATCCATCATGCTGAAGACGTCGCGCAGCACCCTGCCCTGCACCGGAGCGTCGTCCGCGCACAGGCGTTGCATGGCGGCACCGGCATCGACAATGCATCCGTCCGCGGCGGAAGCGATCACCCACGCGGCACCCGCGTCGAAGGCGAAACGGAAATCGGCGTTTACCACGGGCGCGGGCGACGGCGCGGTCTCGACGGCCACGGCCATGCGCACACGCTGCGCCAGTTCCGCGCCGATCGCGCTTTCGCGCAGCCAGGCGGAGCCGTCGTCCGGGGCGACGGCCAGCGGGCCATCGGGTACGAGGTACACCACGGGAATGTCGCGATACGCCGCGAAGCTGCGCAACACGCGCATGCCGAGGCGGACATCGTCACTGCCATCGCCGCCCACGACAGCGACCTGCAGCGGCGGCGCATCCGCCAGCAAGGCCTCCAGCTGGAACGCGTCGCGCGCACTGAGCAGCACGAAGCCGCCATCCGCATCGAGGGCGTCGAACACGGCGCGGCGGGTATCGCGGCGCGGGGTAAAGATCAGGACGCCACTAGCGTCGGGGATCTGCATCATCGGTCAGACCACCCAGCGGCCGTCACGAAGGCGCGGCATGACTGCCCGTGCCCCGCGGTCGGCATCCACGCGGACGATGTCGTCATCAAAGGTGGCGAGCAGGCTCGCGCTCGCCCCGAGCAGGACGACGCGACGCACGTGGCCCGTCTGGGCCTTCGCAAGTTGCCGTAAAAGTGCACCGTCTGTCGCGCTCGGGACGCCAGCGGGCATGTCCAGCAGGTACACGCCGAAGTGCAGGCTCTGCAGGATGTAGCGCAGGGCATCGCCCAGGCGGGTGCAGCCGGGTACGCGCATCTGGGCGTCGCGCAGGCTGGTCAGCCCTTCGCCACCGCGCCACAGGTACACGGCCTGGCCGGTGCGCCGGGCCACCAGCCGGAACTGATCGACCAGCAGCGCCTGCTCCTCGGCCTTGAGCGCGACGAGGGGGCCGGCGGCCGAGAGGATGCGGTCGAAGACATCCGTTCCTGCGATGGAATCCACTGGCATCGGCCATCTGGCTACTTGACTGGCGCGCAGTATCGGACCTAAGGGAGCGCAGCGCCAGATGCCCGGGCGGTGATGACCATACGGCGGGGTATCTCGCATTCGGCACGGCGGAAAGGTATGGTGATGCGCTCATTCGCCACGCACGACCGCCATGTTCGAAGGACTCCGATTCAAGCACTGGAAGACCAGCGAAGGCGACGATGGCATCGTCGTCCTCAGCCTCGACCGCGAGGGCAGCAGCGCTAACGCGCTGGCCCGCGAGGTCCTGGATGAGCTGGACACCCTGGTGGAACGCCTGGCCATCGAGGGCCCCAAGGGTGTCGTGATCCACTCGCCGAAGCCGTCCGGCTTCGCCGTGGGTGCCGACATCAGGGAATTCGTCGAGTACGCGCACACCGGCACGGTCCTCGAAAACATCGAGAACGGCCAGCGCATCTTCGAGAACCTCGCCCGCCTGCCGTTCCCGACGGTCGCGGCGATCCACGGCGCCTGCATGGGCGGTGGCACCGAGCTCGCGCTCGCCTGCCGCTACCGCATCGCGGCCGACGACGACGCGACGAAGATCGGCCTGCCTGAAGTCATGCTCGGCATCCATCCCGGCTGGGGCGGCAGCGCCCGCCTGCCGCGCCTGATCGGCGCGCCGGATGCGCTCCCGGCCATGCTGACCGGCAAGCCCTTCAATGCGCGGCGTGCGAAGGCCGTCGGCCTGGTCGATCGCCTGGCCCGCCCCGAGGAGCTCCTCGCCGAGGCCCGCCAACTGGCCCGCCGCCCGCCGCCACGCCCGTTCGCGCTGCGTGCGAAGGCATGGGCCACCAACACCCTGCCCGCGCGGCTGATCCTTGCGCCCATGGTGCGCAAGCAGACCGCGGCCAAGGTGCGCAAGGAACACTACCCGGCCCCGTTCGCGCTCATCGATGTCTGGGCGAACGGCGGCAGCAGCATCCAGCAGCGCCTCAAGCTCGAGGCGAAGTCGGTGGCGAAGCTCGCCACCACGTCCACCGCGCGCAATCTCATCCGTATCTTCTTCCTGCAGGAGCGCCTCAAGGGCCTCGGCGGTGGCATCGATCACGGGATCAAGCACGTCCACGTCGTGGGTGCGGGCACCATGGGTGGCGATATCGCCGCATGGTCGGCCCTGAAGGGCTTCGACGTGACCCTGCAGGATCGCGAACTGCGTTTCATCGAGCCCGCGATCAAGCGCGCCCGCGCCATGTTCGAGAAAAAGCTCAAGGCCGCGGCCAAGGTCGAGGCCGCGAATGCGCGGCTGCGGGCCGATGTCGAAGGCAAGGGCGTGGCCGATGCCGACCTGGCCATCGAAGCCATCTTCGAGAATCCCGAAGCGAAGCACGCGCTGTACGCGGCGATCGAGCCGCAGTTCCAGGCTGACGAGATCCTCGCCAGCAACACCTCGTCGATCCCGCTCGATCAGCTCCGCCAGGGCCTGGCTGCGCCGCAGCGATTCCTGGGCCTGCATTTCTTCAACCCGGTGGCACAGATGCCGCTGGTCGAAGTGGTCCGCCATGACCAGCTCGACCCGGCTATCGAAAAGCGCGCCCTCGCCTTCTGCAAGGCGATCGGCAAGCTCCCGGTGCCGGTCAAGGGGACGCCCGGCTTCCTGGTCAATCGCATCCTCATGCCCTACCTGATGGAAGCGATGCGCCTGTACAACGAAGGCGTCCCGGGCCCGGTGCTTGATCGCGAAGCGAAGAAGTTCGGCATGCCGATGGGCCCGATCGAACTGGCCGATACCGTGGGCCTCGATGTCTGCGCATCGGTGGGCAAGGAACTCGCGCCGTTCCTCGGGCTGGAAGTACCCGCCGGCCTCGAAGAGAAGCTTGCGGCGAACAAGCGCGGCAAGAAGGACGGCGAAGGCCTGTACGTCTGGAAGGAAGGCAAGCCGGACAAGCCGGAGGTCGATCCCGACTACGTGCCGCCGGCCGACCTGCAGGACCGCATGATCCTGCCCATGGTGAACGAAGCCATCGCCTGCCTCGCCGAAGGCGTCGTCGACGACGCCGACCTGCTCGACGCAGGCGTCATCTTCGGTACCGGTTTCGCGCCCTTCCGCGGCGGCCCGATCCAGTACGTGCGCACTGAAGGCGTCGCCGTCGTACGCGAACGCCTGGCGAAGCTTGAGCAGAAGCACGGCGCGCGCTTCGCGAAGAAGGAAGGCTGGGACAACCCGGAACTGGCCACGCCGCCGGCATAACCTGTGGGAGCGCGCTTGCGCGCGCTCCCACAGGCGGTCAGGTCATCACCACATCAGGTCGTCGGGCACGCCATCGTCGGATTCGTTGGGTGCATTCGGGTCGACCAGCAGTGCGATGAATTCCGGCGCGATCTCGCGCAGCGCATCGATCACGGCTTTCTCGACGACGAGGTAACGGCCGCCCTGTTGCACGACCCCCAGTTCGCCTGCATTGATTCGCGCGAGCTGCGCGGCGTCGACATGCACGCGGCGGATCTTCTCGCCGTAGGGGAAGTGGCGCACGTGGTCGGCATCGGCGAGGTTGAGTGCCTTGCCCTTCAATACTTCTTCGACCTTGCGCTTCTTTTCCTTGCGCAGGCGTGCCTGTTCGGCGGCCTCAGCCTCGGCCTGGCGGCGCTCGGTGGCCTCGGTCTGTGCACGCATGGCGTAGGCCTTGGCCAGGTCCATCTCGCCATCCTTACGCGGCGGACGCTGGGCATTGCCCTGGGCGCCCTGCGGACGGCCACCGTGCGGTCGGCCATTCCCCTGTCCGCGACCGGAACCGCCCTGCGCGGGTCGGTTACCGCCCTGGCCGGAGCGATTACCGCCCTGGCCGCCCTGGCCACCGCGGTTGCCACCCTGTGGCCGCTGGCCATCCTTGCCGCCCTGGCGCGGCGGCGGCGCGGACTTACGCGCCTCTTCGCGGATCTCCTTGACGAGGCCGCTCTTCAACAACTGGTCACGCAGGGACTCTGCCATGGTCGGTAAGGCTCTTTACGCGGTATCAGTAATGCGGGGGCGGCGGTTCGACCGCGGGGTCGCCACCCGCGCCGGTGCGCATCGTGGCCAGGTCGGAGCGCATCTCGCGCACGGCGCGCTCGAGGGCATCGAGGCGGCGCGCAAGGTCGGCGTCCGCGGACGAGAGGCCATTCACGGTGTCATCGATGAAGGCGAGGCGCACCTCGAGTTCCATCAGGCGGTCGTCGGCATCAGCCATGCTGCTGGCTTTTCCTGGAAATCAGTCGCCGATTGTAGTCCAACGATGCGCTGCCAGGACAAAAAGAAGGGGCGCCGAAGCGCCCCTCTCATGCAGATAAGCCGCGAAGCGGATTATTTGCCACCCTGCGGAGCCGGGGCGCCAGCGCCCGGGCCCTGGCCGGCCGGGGTCGGGCCGGTCTTCAGGAGTTCGACGTCGAAGATGATCGTCGCGTTCGGCGGGAAGCCGTTTTCCGGCTTGGCGCCATAAGCGATGTTCGACGGGATGAAGAGCTTGTACTTGCCGCCGGTCTGCATGAGCTGCAGGCCTTCGCGGAAACCCGGGATGACCGCGGCGAGCGGGATCTGGGCCGGGCCGGCCGGCTGGTGGTCGGCCGAGGAGTCGAACTTCTCGCCGTTCACGAAGGTGCCGGTGTAGTTGATGGTGACCGTGTCGTTCGGACCCGGACGCTGGCCGGTACCGGCCTGGACGACCGTGTACTGCAGGCCCGAGGCCGTGGTCTTCACGCCGGCAGCCGACTTGTTCTTGGCCAGGAAGGCATCGCCTTCCGACTTGTTCTGGCTCGCCACCTTGTTGTACTCGGCTTCGGCCTTGACCTTCAGCTGGGCCACGAAGGCTTCGCGCGTGGTCTTGGCTTCGGCTTCGCTCATGGTCGGCTTCTGGCCGGACAGGGCAGCCTGCAGGGCCTTGGCGACGGTAGCCGGGTCGACTTCGCGCGCGACGAGCGGCGGAAGCGAGCTGGCAAGGTCCCAACCCACGACATAGCTGGCCTTCTGCTTATCGACGCCGCCCGCGGGGGCAGCTGCCGGCTTGGCAGCCTGGGCGGATGCGCCCGCGGCCGCACCCAGCGAAACCGCCAGGGCGACGGCCATCATCGTGGGACGCAAAAAGTGCTTCATTCGTTACTCCCTCTCTTTGGAGAAAATCGGCGAGGCCGCCGTGTGCACCTCCGTGTGGAGGCGGAATCGCCATTGTGCTGTGCTTCGCGCCCCGCTTGCAATGACGGTGGCAGAGACAAGGTTTCATACGAAAAGTTCATGGACCTTTCGTGAATTCGTCCGGTTTACTCCCCGTGGCCCTGGCCCGGCTTGTCCAGGGTATCGCGCAGGGCGGCCTGGAGACGGGCGTGCACCTGCACCAGGACCCGCCAGAGCAGCCAGGTCAGGCCGATCCCGATCAGTATCAGTACCGCTGCGACTTCGCGCGGCGGCAGGATCGTGGAGGCCAGGGCAGCCACCAGCAGCCCGAGGATCAACATGACCACCACCGGAATGATCCGGCCCAGCACGGCCCGGATCCGGTAGGTGCGCGCGCCGAACCGGTCGGGGATGCTCAGTTCCGCCAGCAACATGCCCAGCGCGCCCGCCTTGCGGTAGGCGGCCACCACCATGGGTAGCGACACCAGCGCGGCCACGGACCACGCGAGGCTGCGCCGCACGACCGGGTTGTCACTGAAGAGATCCAGGTGCATGAAGCCACGGCGGTAGGCGAACGCCGTGCCGATGAAGACGGCGATGACCAGCGCCATGTTGATGATCACGTGCCAGACGAGGCGCCGGATCATCTTCATCACGATGGCGCCCTGCCCCTGCAGGCCAAGGTTGCCCATCCACTCCGTGTACGCGCCGAACACGCCCGTCACCCGCGCGGGCAGCACCCGCCCCAGCCCCGTGGCGAGTGGGTCGGACAGGCGGATCAGGTAAGGCGTGAGGAAGGTGGTGATCGCGGATACCGCCACGGCCACCGGATAGAGGAAGTTGCTCGTGACCTTCAGGCTGAGGCCCAGCGTGGCGATGACGAAGGAGAATTCGCCGATCTGCGCCAGGCCCATGCCCACCCGCAGCGAGGTTCGCCCGTCGTTGCCGGCCACGAAGCTGCCGAAGCTGCAGGTCACTACCTTCCCCAGGACCACGGCGATCGTCACGATGGTGATCGGCCACGCGTATTCGGCGAGCAACGCCGGGTCGATCAGCATGCCGATCGCGACGAAGAAGATGGCGCTGAACATGTCGCGCACCGGCATGATGATGCGCTCGATACGAGCGACGCTCTCCGCCTCGGCCACGATCGCGCCGATCATGAAGGCGCCCAGCGCGACGCTGTAGCCGAGCTCGGTCACCAGCAGGCAGAAGCCGAAGCAGATGCCGAGCACGGCGATCAGCAGCACATCGTTACGGCTCACCCGCGCGATGTAATCCACCACCCGCGGCACCAGCAGCAACCCGACCACGAGCGAGACCGCCATGAACAGGCCAAGCCGCCCCACCGCGGCGAGCGCCTGCTCCGCCTCCAGGCCGCCGGTGCTGGCGATACCGGTGAGCAGCGCCATCAGCACGATGGCGAGCAGGTCCTCCACGATGAGGATGCCGAACATCAGCTGGGCGAAACGCTCGCGCTTGAGGTTCAGGTCCTCCAGCGCCTTCATGATGATGGTCGTCGACGAGATCGACAGCATGGCGCCGAGGAACAGCGAATCCATCGTGCTCCAGCCGAAGAAGCGACCGATCTCGTAACCGATCCACACCATCAGCACGATCTCGGCAAAGGCGGCCACCAGGGCCGCGCCGCCGACCGCGCGCAGTTTCTTCAGGCTGAACTCGAGGCCGAGCGCGAAGAGCAGCAGGATCATGCCCAGCTCGGAGAGCGTGCGGATCGTCTCTTCTTCGTGGATGAAGATGAAGGGGAACGTGTGCGGGCCGATGAGCAGGCCCGCGATGATGTAGCCGAGCACGACCGGCTGGCGAAGGCGCTGGAACAGCACCGTGGTAAGGCCAGCCACCAGCATCACGGTGGCGAGGTCCTGGATGAAAACGATGCCGTGCATGCCTTTCCCTGTGTGTATGAGGGGACAGGTTAACCCGCACGAACTTCCGAAAACATGTCCGCGTCCATGCAGTGGTCAAACACTGACCAGACCCCTGAAATCCACGATTCACGCAAGTCCGTGCCCTGCATGGTTATTCTGAAATTGTCGAAAATAATTTAAAAAAAAATGTAACGAATGCTTGACGGACTGGGGGTTCGGACGTAATCTTTGCGGCTTCCAGCAGGGGGCCATAGCTCAGCTGGGAGAGCGCCTGCATGGCATGCAGGAGGTCGCCGGTTCGATCCCGGCTGGCTCCACCAACTTCTAGTACGTCCCCATCGTCTAGAGGCCTAGGACATCACCCTTTCACGGTGGCGACCGGGGTTCGAATCCCCGTGGGGACGCCACTTTCCGGTCCGCCGGTTAGTGTAATGGATGTAGAAGTTGGTAGTTGTTGGAAGTTGGAAAACTAGTGTGGAGCGGTAGTTCAGTCGGTTAGAATGCTGGCCTGTCACGCCGGAGGTCGCGGGTTCGAGTCCCGTCCGCTCCGCCACTTTCCAAAGAAGAATCCGCCATCTGGCGGATTTTTTTTGCCTGGAATTTACCGGGTCGCCTGGGGTCTCATTGGGCCAGGTACCGCTGTGGGAGTGAGCTTGCGAACGAGCTCTTCCGCGGGCCTATCGCGTGCAAGCACGCTCCCACGGGCACCCGCCCGCGATCAGGCTCCCTCGACCCTGGCCAACGTCCCGATCGAGTGGCCCTGCTCCGCCAGGTACTCCAGCCAGCGGCTGAGGAACCCATTCATGCGCAGGCGGTGCTGCAGGACCGTGTCCGCCGGCGGGAAAGGGCCAAGCACCTGCCAGAGCTTGCGCCCGGGGTGGCAATGCAGGGCCTCGGCCACGTGGGCGTCGGTATACATGCGCAGCTGCGCCGAGGGCGAAGGCTGGCCGGTGGCTTCATCCACGAAATCGTAGGTGAGCTCCAGCTCCAGCGTGTACGGGTGCTTTTCCTGGATTTCCAGCCGCACGTTCAGGCCGTCGTCCACATCGGACAGATAGACGCCCGGTTCCAGCCGCTGCGGGGCGAACAGCCGCGCGAGCCGGTGGTAGTTCTCCGAATACAGCCCCATCAGGAATTCGAAGCGTCCCGGGATGAGTGAGGCTGGGCGTTCGAGGATGGCGGTCATAAGCGGGGTCGGTCTCCGTCAATGTCTCTGGTTAATACATGTGCCGTTCGATGCCGAGGTACTCGAAGATCTTGCTCGAGATTTCCTCGATCGAGGTGTGCGTCGTGTTGAGGACCGGGATGTTCTCCCGGCGCATCAGGCGATCCGCCTGCTCCAGCTCCCAACGGCACTGCTTCAGCGTGGCGTAGCGGCTGCCGGGTCGGCGCTGCTCACGGATCTGGGCCAGGCGGTTGGGGTCGATCGTCAGGCCGAACAGCCTGCTGCGGTAAGGACGGAGACGCATCGGCAGTTCGAGCTTGTCGAGGTCGTCGTCCGTGAGGGGGTAATTGGCGGCACACACGCCGTAATGCAAGGCCATGTACAGGCAGGTCGGGGTCTTGCCCGATCGCGACACGCCCACGAGCACCACATCGGACTGGTTGTAATCCACGTCCAGGCCGTCATCGTGGGCCAGGGCGTAGTTCGTCGCCTCGATCCGCGCCTCGTAACGCGCCGAATCCACCAGGCCATGGGAACGGTTCACCGCACCCGACTGCTTGACGCCCAGCTCGTGCTCCAGCGGATCGATGAAGGGCGCGAACACGTCGAGCATCAGTGCCCCGCTACCGGCGACGATATCGCACAGCGCCTTCGAGGTCATGGTGTTGACGACGATCGGGCGCTGCCCGTCCTGCGCGTATTTGGTCTTGATGCGCAGGGCCGCCGATTCCGCCTTGGCCGGGTTATCGATGAACGGCAGCCTGTGGGTATCGAATTCCACCCCGTCGAACTGGGTAAGCATGCTGTTGCCGATGGTCTCGGCGGTAATGCCGGTGGAATCGGATATGAAAAAGACGGTGCGCCGCATCGGACGGTTTCCCTGGGTTGGTTCCATGACTCCCACCTTAAGACCAATACGCCGTCATAACCATCCACCCCCCATTATCACGAGGGAAATGATGCAACGCCCCTTGTGCATCGACCATACCACCGCGACAATGCGCCGGTTTTTATACCAGCGCGGCCCGCCGCCCAACCGATGTGAGGATCTTCCTTTGAGCGACCTGGTACTTTGGCTCGACGCGCTACGCATGACCGACCTGGGCAAGGTAGGCGGCAAGAACGCCTCCCTTGGCGAAATGATCGGCAACCTGGCGAAACTGGGCGTCTCCGTCCCCGGTGGCTTTGCCACCACGGCCGACGCCTTCCAGACCTACCTTGAAAAGAGCGGCCTCGCGAAGCGGATCCAGGAACGCCTGGCCACGCTCGACGTGGATGACGTGGATGAGCTCACCCGCGGCGGCAAGGAAATCCGCGGCTGGATCGTCGATACCGCCCTGCCCGCCGACCTCGAGCAGGCCATCCGCGACGCGTACATCAAGCTCTGCAAGGACGCCGGCGCCACCGATATCGCCGTGGCCGTGCGCTCCTCCGCCACCGCCGAAGACCTGCCCGACGCCTCGTTCGCCGGCCAGCAGGAGACCTTCCTCAACGTCGTGGGCATCGACGACGTGCTGCACAAGGTCAAGGAAGTCTTCGCCTCGCTGTACAACGACCGCGCCATCGCCTACCGCGTGCACCAGGGCTTCAAGCACGAGGACGTGTTCCTGTCCGCCGGCGTGCAGCTCATGGTCCGCTCCGATGTCGGCGCGTCGGGCGTGCTGTTCACCCTCGACACCGAATCCGGATTCCGCGACGTGGTGTTCGTCACCGGCTCGTACGGCCTGGGCGAAATGGTCGTCCAGGGTGCCGTGAACCCTGACGAGTTCTACGTGTTCAAGCCGACCCTGCGCGCCGGCAAGCCGGCCGTGCTCCGCCGCAGCCTCGGTGCCAAGCAGCAGCGCATGGTCTATTCCGACCAGCCGGGCGAGCGCGTACGCATCGAGGAGACGCCTTCCACCCTGCGCCACCAGTTCTGCATCGTCGATGCCGATGTCGAGGAGCTCTCGCGCCAGGCACTCATCATCGAGAAGCACTACGGCCGCCCGATGGATATCGAGTGGGCGAAGGATGGCAACACCGGCAAGCTCTACATCGTGCAGGCCCGCCCCGAAACGGTGAAGTCGCGTTCGCATGCCACCACCCTCGAGCGCTTCCAGCTCAACGAGAAGGGCAAGGTGCTGACCGAGGGCCGTGCCATCGGCCAGAAGATCGGCTCGGGCAAGGCGCGCGTCATCAAGTCGCTGGCCGACATGAACAAGGTGCAGCCCGGCGATGTGCTCGTGGCCGACATGACCGATCCCGACTGGGAGCCGGTGATGAAGCGTGCCGCGGCGATCGTCACCAACCGTGGCGGCCGCACCTGCCACGCGGCGATCATCGCCCGTGAGCTGGGCGTGCCGGCCGTGGTCGGTTGCGGCAACGCACTGCAGACCATCCCGGACGGCGCCGACGTCACCGTCTCCTGCGCGGAAGGCGATACCGGCACGATCTACGAAGGCATCCTGAAGTTCGATCGCATCACCGCCGACCTGGGCGCGATGCCGGAAGCCCCGCTCAAGATCATGATGAACGTGGCCAACCCCGAGCGCGCCTTCGACTTCGGCATGCTGCCGAACGGCGGCATCGGCCTGGCCCGCCTCGAGATGATCATCGCCAGCCACATCGGCGTGCACCCGAAGGCGCTGCTGGAATACGCGAAGCAGGATCTGGAGACGAAGGCCCGCATCGATGCGCGCATCGCCGGTTACAAGGATCCGGTGTCGTTCTACACGGATCGCCTTGGCGAAGGCATCGCCACCATCGCCGCCTCGGTATACCCGAAGCCGGTGATCGTGCGCCTGTCGGACTTCAAGTCGAACGAGTACGCCGGCCTGCTCGGCGGCTCGCGTTACGAGCCGCACGAAGAAAACCCGATGATCGGCTACCGCGGCGCCAGCCGTTACGTCTCGGCGGATTTCGCCGAATCGTTCGCGCTGGAGTGCAAGGCCGTGAAGTACGTGCGCGAGACCATGGGCCTCGACAACGTATGGGTCATGATCCCGTTCGTGCGCACGCTGGATGAAGGCCGCAAGGTCATCGAGGTGCTGCGGAAGAACGGCCTCGTGCAGGGCGAGAACGACCTGAAGGTCATCATGATGTGCGAGGTGCCGTCCAACGCGCTGCTCGCGGATGAGTTCCTCGACATCTTCGATGGCTTCTCGATTGGCTCCAACGACCTCACCCAGCTCACCCTGGGCCTGGACCGTGACTCGAGCATCGTGGCCAACCTGTTCGACGAACGCGACCCCGCGGTGAAGAAGCTGCTGGCGCTGGCGATCAAGACGGCACGTGAAAAGGGCAAGTACGTCGGCATCTGCGGCCAGGGCCCGTCCGACCACCCGGATCTTGCCGAGTGGCTGATGGAACAGGGCATCGAATCGGTATCGCTGAACCCGGATACCGTCGTCGATACCTGGCTGCGCCTGGCGAAGAAAAAGGCGGGCTAATCAGAAAGGGCGGGATCAACCCCGCCCTTTTTTTGTATGTGGGAGCGGGGGGGGGGGGGGGGGGGGGTGGCGCCGGCGCCCCCCCCCGCCCCCCCGCCGGGCCCCACCCCTATTTATGAAGGGCGTGCAGCAGCGGGGCGGGCCGGGGGGGGGATGGTAACTAGTGGTTGGGGTTATTTGGT
>NZ_JBVJMK010000018.1:0-103128 GCF_055584245.1 Luteibacter sp. NPDC104163 | reverse complement strand
AACACCTACTAATCCCACGCCCAACTATATACCCGCCCCCCCACCCTCCGCCCCGGGGGGGGGGGGGGGCGCGGGGGGGCGCGGGGGGGGCCCCCCCCCCCCCCCCCCCCGCGCCCCCCCCCGCTCCCACAAGAGCTGCTAAGCGGCGTTGGTGCCGGCGCGTTTCGCCAGGGCCACCAGCATCGCGCGAAGCGCCGCCGGCTTCACCGGCTTATGCAGCAAGGGATAACCAAGCTCGCGCGCACGTTGCTTCAGCTCGGTGCTTCCATCCGCGGTAACCATCGCTGCAGGCGGCATCGGTGAGACGTGGTTCGCGATGATCTGCAGTGCCGCAAGGCCATCCAGGGTTTCAGTCAGATGGTAATCCGCGAGGATCAGGTCCACACGCGTATCGCTGAGGATGGCTAGTGCTGCTTCGACATCCATCGCGACGCGGCAGTCGACACCCCAACGGCCTAGCAGCGCTTTCATGCCATCGAGGATGGCTTCGTCGTTGTCGAGGCACAGCACCGTGAGCGGCAGTTGTTCACCGCCAGGTCGCGCCACGGCGGCGACGCGCTTGCGTGCCGTGGCTTCGGCGCGCGGTACGGTGATGCTGAAACAGCTGCCGTGGCTCACGCGCGAACGCAGGCCGAGGCGATGGCCGAGGATGCCGGAAAGACGGTCGCAGATAGACAAGCCCAGGCCGAGGCCTTTCTCGCCCCATGGCGATGGCCGGTCGATGCGCTGGAACTCACCGAAGATGCGCGCCTGCTGCTCGTCGGCGATGCCGGGGCCGCTATCCCACACCTCGATGCGCACATCCTTGCCGCTGCGGCGCACGCCCAGCACGACGCCACCAGCACGCGTATAACGCAACGCGTTGGAGAGGAAGTTGGCGACGATGCGCCGTAGCAACTGCGCATCGGAACGCACGGCCACCGTCGTTGGCACGACGTGCAGGCTGAGGCCGCGTTGCTCGGCAACGACGGCGAATTGTTGCTTCAGTGAATCGAACAGATCGGCAAGTGCGAACGGCGCGACCTCTGGTCGATAGCTACCAGCATCGAGTCGCGATACATCCAGCAGCGCATCAAGCAGATCTTCCGCCGCACGGAACGAAGCATCGATGCGCTCGGCGAGTTGCGTAGCTTCGCCGTCCAGGCCGGGGTGCTGACGCAGCGCCGAAGTAAACAACCGTGCAGCGTTCAACGGTTGCAGCAAATCGTGGCTCGCCGCGGCAAGGAAGCGTGTCTTTGAAGCGTTGGCGGCCTCGGCTTCGCGTCGTGCGATGGCCGTGGCATCAAGCGCTTCGGAGAGTTCCGCCGTGCGGTCGTCGACGCGTTGTTCCAGTGTTTCGTTCGCTTCGATCAGGGCTTGCTCGGCGTGCTTGTACGCGGTGACGTCGGTGAACGTCGTGACGAAACCGCCACCCGGCAGGGCGCGGCCACGCATCTCGATCACCGTGCCATCCGGGCGAATGCGCTGGAACAGATGCGGCGAGCCGGCGCGCATGTAGCGGATGCGCTTGCCTACGTGCTCATCGACTTCACCCGGCCCGCATTCGCCATGTTCGGCGTTCCAGCGAATCAGGTCGGCGACGGGCAGTCCGACGTAGACCATGCCTTCCGGATAGTCGAACAATTCGAGATAGCGGCGATTCCATGCGACGAGGCGCATGTCACCATCGACGACGCTGATACCCTGCGACACGTTCTCGAGCGTGGTCGAAAGCAGTTCGCGGTTGAAGCGCAATTCCTGCGACGCCTCGTCCATCAACGCCATGGCTTCAGCGATATCGAGGCCCGTGCCACTCAGCGCACCCATGAGGATGCGCCGCGCACTCGCCGCGCCGACGGCGCTCGCCAGCAGGCGTTCCGTGAACTGGATGAGCGGGCGGTCGGCGGAGTCGGTAGGGGAGAGCGTCACGCCGTGGCGCTGGCCGTACTCATGGAAGGCGCGCACGGTGACGCGATCGCCAACGATGCGCCCGGCGATAGTCCCGAGATCACGCACGGTGACACGGCCGCGCCAGTCACCGGCGCCGGTGACACTGCGGACGAAGGGGTCGACGAAGAGTGCCGCGTGGAGTCGTTCCGCGACGCTGGGGCGGAAGCGGAGTGAGATGAAGATGAGGCAGGACACGTTGATTAGCAGTGACCAGAACGTGCCGTGGGTGACGGGGTCCCAGCCGCTCAGGTGGAACAGCTCGTTCGGCTTGAGCCACGCGATGCCCAGCGGGCCATCATTGAGCCACGCACCCGGCAGCCAGCCGGCGCGGGTCATCGCCGGGAATAGCAGGGTGTACGCCCACATGCCGAACCCGGCGATCAGGCCGACGTAGACACCGACGCGGCTCGCCCCGCGCCAGTACAACGCGGAGACGATCGCCGGCGCGAACTGGGCCACGGCGGCGAAGGAGAGCAGGCCGGTCGCGGCGAGGTTCTCCGCGTCGGCGATGATGCGGTAGTAGACGTAAGCCATCGCGGCGAGGCCGACGATCGCGATGCGACGAATGGCGAGGACGAGATGCGAGACATCGCCGCGTTGCTCGAGGCCGAGCCGGCGGATGCGCAGCAATGCCGGCATCACCAGGTCGTTGCTGATCATGGTGGCCAGCGCCACCGCGGCGACGATCACCATGCCAGTTGCCGCGGAGAACCCGCCGATGAAGGCGATGAGCGCCATGGCGTGGTTGCCGTGTGCGATGGGCAGGTTGAGGACCCAGGCGTCGACGTGCCGGCTGGTGACGGAGTCGAGCCCGAGCCCAGCGCTCACGATGGGCAGCACGCCGATCGAGATCAGGACCATGTACGCCGGGAACAACCAGCGCGCTTTGCGCAGGTCGCGGGGATCCTCGCATTCGACGACGCCGATCTGGAACTGGCGTGGCAGGCAGAACATCGCGCAGAATGCCAGCAGGGTCTGCGCGACGAAGCCCGGCGGCATGCTGCCTTCCTCGATCTGCATCACGGGTGCACGTACGGTCTCGACGATGCCGGGACCATGCAGGTACGCGTAGACGGCGATGCCCACGAAGGCCAGCAGCTTGACCAGCGACTCGACGGCCACCGCGAGCATCATGCCGTGGTGGTGTTCGGTCGCATCGATGTTGCGCGTGCCGAAGAGGATCGCGAAAACGGCGAGGAGGGCGGCGCACCATAACGCGGTATCGCCGAACCACCAGCTCGAGCCTTCGCCGAGCACGCTGAATGACATGGCGACAGCTTTGAACTGGAGCGCGATGTACGGAATGATCGCGAGCACGGCGATGATGGCGACCAGCGCCGCCAGGCCATGCGACTTGCCGAAGCGCGCGGCGATGAAGTCGGCGATGGACGTGATGTTCCGCTCGCGGGCCACGAGCACGAGCCGCTCGAGCAGGCCGAAGCCGAACACGAAAAGCAGCAGCGGGCCGAGGTAGATCGGCAGGTAGGCCAGGCCGGAGCGCGCCGCGGTGCCGACCGCGCCATAGAACGTCCACGACGAGCAGTACACCGCGAGGGCAAGGCTGTAGACCAGCGGGCGCAGGCGCGGCTGGCGAGGGTAGAGCGGGCGGCGGTCGCCGAGGTACGCGATCCCGAACAACAGGCCGACGTACAGCAAGGCCACGAGCAGCAGGAGCCAGCCTGCGATCACGTAGATAAGGTCCCTGTGTGGTACGCGCTCAGGCTAGCATGGGCGGATGAGCCTGGACGTTCCGCACCTACCCGACGATGAGATCCACGTATGGCGGATGCCGTGGGGCGGCGATGCCGCCGACGCGCCGTTGTTCCGCGCGCTGCTCGTGGCGTATGCCGGCGCGGGCGCGCCCGAGGTCGCTCGGGGAGAGCACGGTAAGCCGCATTTCCCAGGGCCGTTCAGCCGCTTCGGTTTCAGCTGGTCGCACAGCCGCGATGTCGCCCTGTTCGCCATCGGTCATGGGGCTCCCGGGTTCGAGCTCGGGGTGGACGTCGAGCGGGTTCGTCCGCGCGCGCGATCGCTGGAACTGGCGCGGCGATTCTTCGCGCCCTCCGAGACGGCGTGGCTGGCCGAACTCGCCCCGGAGCAGCTGCTGATGGGCTTCCTCGAGCTATGGACGGCCAAGGAGGCGGTGCTCAAGGCGCAGGGCGGCGGGCTCTCGTATGGGCTGCACCGGGTAGCCTTCCGCCGGGTCCCGGGCCTACCGCTGGTTGCCGACGCCTTCGAAGGCGAGGTTGCGCCCGCCAGCGCCTGGCAGGTCCAGCCGCTCGGGCTGGGCGATGGCCTGGTGTCCACCGTCGCCTGGCGCGGCGAGCCCCGCACGGTTCGGGTCTTCACATTTCCGCTTTGAACCTTTTTGGTCCGGGGCGTGTCTGACTTTACGTGTGTGTGTGTGAGCCGTGGAGTGCGCCACAGGGATGTGGCGCGTTATGCTGGGACGACAGTCATTGCGCACGTCGCGCTTGTGACGTGCGCATTTTTTTGGACCGTCGATGACCCTACTCAGCGTTAACCTGAACAAGATCGCCGTACTGCGCAACTCGCGCGGCGGCAGCGAACCGGATATCGCCACCGCGGCCAATACCTGCATCGATGCAGGTGCCGGCGGCCTCACGGTTCATCCCCGACCCGATATGCGCCATGTGACACCTGCCGACGTTCGCACGTTGGCGGGCTTGCTGCGTGGTCGTGTCGAATACAACATCGAAGGCAATCCGTTTGCCGGTGCGCGCGGCGCTTATCCCGGCCTTATCGAGCTGTGCCGCGAAGTGAAGCCGACCCAGGTGACGCTCGTGCCGGATGGCGATGGCCAGATCACCTCGGACCATGGATTCGACCTGACGAAGGACATCGAAACGCTCAAGCCGGTCGTGGCTGCGTTCCGCGAAATCGGCTGCCGCGTAAGTGTGTTCGTCGATGCCGGTGCCAATGGTTTCGCCGATGCCGTGGCGATCGGTATCCAACGTATCGAGCTCTACACCGGGCCGTACGCCGAAGCCTTCCACCATGGCGATGCACGTGCGCAACTCGCGACCTTCGCCGACACGGCTCGTCGTGCGCAGCAGGCGGGACTCGCGGTGAATGCGGGGCATGACCTTAGCCAGGCGAACCTCGGGACGTTCAAGGCTGCGATTCCTGGTCTGGCAGAAGTGTCGATCGGGCACGCGCTTATCGGTGAGGCCTTGTATCAGGGGCTTTCGAACACCGTTCGCGCGTATCTCGATATTCTGAAGTAACAGCTATCGCGCGCAAGCGCGCTCCCACAACGGCTAGGTCGCTCTTGTGGGAGCGCGCTTGCGCGCGATTCGCGTCTGCGAGTGCGCGGCATCCGGCACGCATAAAAAAACCCCGCCGTAAGGCGGGGTTTTCAGTCTTACCGGACAGACCTGATCGATTACTGCGCGTTAACGAAGCCGATCTTGGTCAGGCCCTGGCCCTTCGCGTCGGAAAGCACGCGAGCCACGACCTCGTACTGAACCGCGTCATCCGCGTCGATCTGCAGTTCCGGCTGGTTGGACTGCTGGGCGATCACCGCGATCTGGGCGCGGAGGCCCAGCTCGTCAACCGGCGTATCGTTCCAGTACAGCGAACCATCCTGGCGGATCTGCAGCCGGACGGGATCCGGCGGATTTTCTGGATTGACGATGTTCGGATTCGGCTGCGGCAGATCGATCTTGATCTTATGCGACAGCATCGGAGCCGTGATCATGAAGATGATCAGGAGCACCAGCATCACGTCGACGAGCGGCGTGACGTTGATGTCCGACATCGGGCCACCGGAATTGCCTGAGCTGAAAGCCATGTTCGTTACTCCTTGCCGGTCGACATGAAGCCGACGTGGACCATGCCGGCATCCTTGGCGTCGCCAAGGATCTTCTTCACCACCTTATATTCGGTGGTGCGGTCGGCACGGATCTGGAGCTCCGGCTGCGGCGACTTCGCCGCCGCAACCGCGAACTGACCCTTCAACTCAGCCTCAGTGACTTCGTTGTCATTGAGGAAGTACGTACCGTCCGGCTTGACCGCGAGATCCAGCGGCTCTACCGGGGTGTCATCCTTAACATTCGGATTAGCCTTCGGCAGATCGATCTGGACCTTATGGGACATCAGTGGTGCCGTGATCATGAAGATGATCAGCAGAACCAGCATCACGTCGACCAGCGGCGTGACGTTGATTTCCGACATCGGCCCACCGGAGTTGCCCCCGCTGCTCATAGCCATGGGTCAATTCCTCTAACGATTACTTCGTGCCTTCGACACGGGCGCCAGTGGCGAAGAAGTCGTGCAGGTCGTGCGCGAATTCGTCGAACTGGGCGTAGGTCAGGCGGTTCGAGCGCATGAAGAAGTTGTACGCAAGCACGGCCGGGATAGCGGTGAACAGACCGAACGCGGTCATGATCAGAGCTTCACCGACGGGGCCAGCGACCTTATCCATCGAAGCCGAACCCGAAGCGGCGATGCCGATCAGCGCGTGGTAAATACCCCACACCGTACCGAGCAGACCGATGAACGGAGCCGACGAGCCGACCGTGGCAAGCAGGGTCAGGCCGCCTTCGAGACGCAGGCTCTCGCGAGCCACGGCCTGGCGAAGGGCGCGATCGATGAATTCCGAACGCGACAGCGACTCGGCGAGACGACCGCCAGCAGCCTGCTGGTGGTGAGCCACGGCCGAAGCGGCGTCGAGCGCGATCTTCGAGAACGGTTCGCCCTTCGGCTGCTCTTCGAGCATACGAATGGCTTCCTGGGTCGACGCGGTGTTCCAGAAGCCCTGGATCACCTTGTCGGCGCGCGAACGCACCAGGCTGTTACGGACGAAGTTGGCGATGATGAAGTACCAGGAGAGGAACGACATCAGGACCAGCACCACGAACACAATCCAACCGAGGAAGTCGAAGTTGTGAATGAGGTGGTCGAAGCCCATCTGCTTGAGGGCGTCGGCATTGGAGTTACCTGGCGTAGCAGGCTGAGCGGAGGTGTCTTGCAACATAACGCTACCCTTGGGAAGTCAAGCGTGAACTTAAAAGTTGTAAGCGTGGGGGCTTACAGCTGGTTTAGGTTGAACGTAACGGGGACACGTGCATAGCCTTCGACGGCCTGACCGCCTCGCTTGCCCGGGTTGAATCGCCAGTTCCTGGCCGCATCCTGCGCTGCCTTGTCCAGTTCGCGGAAACCGCTCGACTGGTCGACCTGGATGTCTTTCGGCGTACCGTCGACAGCCACGAGAACCAGAAGTACCACCGTACCTTCATGCCGCTGGCGAACCGCCTGCGGCGGATACTTTGGCGGGTTACGCTGACGGTACGACAGATTTTCGCTCGGCGCGATATCCGCCGGCGGTGCCGGAGGCGCGGGAGGCGCCGGCGGCGGTGCCGGAACGGCATTCGTGCTCGCCTCTTCAACAGCCGGCGGCGGCGGAGCCGGCGGCGGCGGTGTCGGCGGCGGCTTCACCTGCTGAATGATTTTCGGCGGCGGCTGCTTCGGAGGTTCCGGAGGCGGCGGCGGCGGCGGCGGGGGCGGCGGCGGCGGTTCGATAAAGTCGACCTGGACCACCTTTTCCTTCTGCTTTTCCTGCGACTTGGGCGGCGCCATGGGCGCGACCAGCAGCAGGAAGGCGAACGAATGCAGCGCTATGGCTACTGCCAACGCACTTGTGCGCCCCCAACTAAACGGCGCTTGGCCGGTTGATTCGTTACTTGAGGCCATCAGTCACTATCAAGAGCTAATCAAGCGGAAGTGGGCCCGCTGCTTCCCGACGCCCGGCAGTTTCACATTGCCTGAACGCAGGTTTATGCAAGCGGAAAAGAAGCAAGTTACACCAGCATATGGCGTTTGTATAGCGCCTGAAGGGAAGATTTATGGCAGGCCACAAGGCCCCCCTTCCGGCACTTTACAAGGTCGCCTTACTGGTTACCTGCGGTTTTCAACCAGGCGTTGGCCTTGGCAGACGTTTCAGGATCCTGCGCCGCGAGCTTCATGTCCGCGATAGCACCCTGCTTGTTCTTCTGACCACGCTTGGCTTCCGCGCGCACCATATAGGCCTGGCCTTTATGCTGCACGCCCTTGCTGATGGCGTCCGTCGCTGCCTTTTCGGCAGCGGCGTATTTGTTTTCCTGGAGATTCACGCGAGCCAGCTTGAGGGCCGGTTCGCCATTGGTCGCAACCTTGACCGCTTCATTGAGCGTCGTGATCGCGTTGTTCATGTCGTCAGCGGTGATGTACGAATCGGCGAGCAGGTTGTAGTTGTCGCCCGTCTTCTGCACCACGCCCTTGTCCATGCCTTCCTTGAGGATGGCAGCGGCCTTCTGGGCATTACCCTTCTGACGCGAATCATTGTTCTGGCCGTCGATCAGGTAGATCTTGGCGAAGTTCACGTACTGCTTCTCGTCCTTGATGGCGCCGGCGGTGTGTGCCTTCTCCATCAGGGCGATCGCTTCCGGATACTTCTGTGCCTGGATGAGCGAGGACGTCGCGTTGTTCAGCGCGGTCGCATCGCTGGGGTTCTTGGCGAGTTCATCGGAAGCCATCTGGGCGGCCTTGTCACCCTGGCCGGTTTCCGAGTAGCTGGCCATCAGGATCTGGTCCCACTGCGGCTGCGGCTTCGCATCCGGCATGGACTTCGCCTTGGTGATCGCGGCGATCGCTTCCGGGTACTTCTCGAGGCGGTAATCGATCGAGCCTTCGAGACCGTACGACTCAGCCGTCTCGCGCTTGCCTTCGGCGCGCCACTGCTGCAGGGCCTGCAGCGCAGGTGCGTACTGTTCGTCACCTGCGAGGAGCTGCGCGTACATGTACTTCAGCTGGTAGTAGGTGTCGTTCGGCACCACCGGCGCGCCAACATCCAGCGCCTGCTTCAGCTGCTCGAGACCCTTCTTCTTGCCTTCGTCGCTGCCGCTGTTGAAGTTGAGCGTGGCGAGCGCCTGCAGCGCGATGGCCTGGGCGTACTTGCTCTTGGTCTTCGAACCATCGGCCAGCGGGCCGAGGATCTCGTTCGCCTTGGCGAGGTCGCCATCGGTCGCAGCTTCCTGGCCGGCGTTCAGCGCGTCGACGTCCTTCTGGTCCTTCAGATCGGACTTGGGTTCAGTACGGGTGGCGTTCGGATACAGCACTTCCTTCTTGACGTCAGCCGGCTTGTCTTTGGCAACGACAGCGCCGCTGGCGAGAGAAAGTGCGATCGCGGTTGCGAGCGCCATCTTGCTGAAGAAACCCTGTTTCATTGACTGACCTCGATTGAAGGAGTCGTCGCACTCGGCGGTGCTCCGGGGGACTACAGAGGTTACCCTGATTTGATTCCTAAGAACAAGTCGCAGCGCGACAAAAAATTTCAGCTAAAACAATCACTTGTTAGATTAGCGTTGGCACTGACGAAATTGGGGTGCTTTTTGGCCCTTGAAATTGCCATTTGAAACCACCCTACGCCGGCGAACGTAGTGGATATGAAAAAGCCCGGCTGTCCTTCGACAGCCGGGCTTTTCGATCGGATTCGCCATGTTATTGGACGGAATCAGATATCCAGGTTGGCAACCTTCAGCGCATTCGATTCGATGAAGTCGCGGCGCGGTTCCACCGCTTCGCCCATCAGCATCGAGAACATCTGGTCGGCGGCCACGGCATCTTCAATGCCGACCTGGAGCATGCGGCGCGTCTCCGGGTTCACCGTGGTTTCCCACAGCTGCTCCGGATTCATTTCGCCGAGGCCCTTGAAGCGCTGGATCGTACGACCCTTCTTGGCTTCGTCGAGCAGCCAGGTGCGCACATCGGCGAAGCTGGTGACGCCACGCGAACCGTTGCCGCGGCGGACCACGGCGCCCGGCTTCAGGCTGAGCTCGGCGAGCGCGCCCGCGATCGTGGCGATAGCCCGGTAGTCGCTGCCGCTGAAGAACGCCTGGGTCATGATCCAGGTGTGGCTGAGGCCGTGCTGCATGCGCTCGACTTCAACCGCCGCACCCTGCTCGTTCAGTGCCGGGCGGAAACGCAGCGCGTAGGTCGGCTTGCCGAGGCCGCTCGCGCTGAGGCGCGTGGCGATCCCGTCGAGCCAGGCCTGCATGGCGGTGGCGTCGTTCCAGAAGCCTTCCTGCAGCGGCTTGTGCTCGATCATCGCGGTGAGCACCGAGGTATCGAAGCGGTGCGACATGCGTTCGATCTGGTCCAGGGCCGACTGGTAATCGCGCAGCAGCTTCTCGAGCGTTTCGCCGCCGATGCCCGGCGCACCCTCTTCCGGCTCCAGCGAGGCGTTGTCGACGGCACTCGAAATCAGGAAGTCGTTCAGGACGCTGTCATCCTTGATATAGAGCTCCTGCTTGCCCTGCTTCACCTTGTAGAGCGGCGGCAGGCCGATATACACGTGGCCGCGCTCGATCAGCTCCGGCATCTGCCGGTAGAAGAAGGTCAGCAGCAGCGTACGGATGTGCGAGCCGTCCACGTCCGCGTCGGTCATGATGATGATGCGGTGGTAGCGCAGCTTGTCGGGGTTGTACTCCTCCTTGCCGATACCGGTGCCCAGCGCCGTGATCAGCGTGCCGACTTCCGCCGACGAGATCATCTTGTCGAAGCGAGCCTTCTCGACGTTGAGGATCTTGCCCTTGAGCGGCAGGACGGCCTGGGTACGGCGGTTACGGCCCTGCTTGGCCGAGCCACCTGCGGAGTCACCCTCGACCAGGAACAGTTCGGAGAGCGCGGGATCCTTCTCCTGGCAATCCGCCAGCTTGCCCGGCAGGCCAGCGATATCCAGCGCGCCCTTGCGGCGGGTCATTTCGCGGGCCTTGCGGGCCGCCTCGCGAGCGCGAGCCGCGTCGACGGCCTTCGAAGCGATGTTCTTGGCTTCGGTCGGGTTCTCGAGGAGGAACTCGGCGAGCTTGTCGTTGACGACCTGCTCCACCGCGGTCTTGACCTCGCTGGAAACCAGCTTGTCCTTGGTCTGCGACGAGAACTTCGGATCCGGTACCTTCACCGAGAGCACGGCGATCATGCCTTCGCGCATGTCATCGCCCGAAAGCGCGACCTTGGCGTTCTTGGCGATGCCTTCCTTCTCGATGTAGTTCTGCAGCGTACGGGTCAGCGCCGCACGGAAACCCGTGAGGTGGGTGCCGCCATCGCGCTGCGGGATGTTGTTGGTGAAGCAGAACATCGTTTCCTGGTATGCATCCGTCCACTGCATGGCCAGTTCGACCGTGATGCCGTCGGTCGCCGAGCTGAAGCTGATGACCGTGGGATGCAGGGCCGTCTTGAGCTGGGCCAGATGCTGCACGAAGGACTTGATGCCGCCCTCGTAGGCAAAGATGTCCTTGCGATCGTTGCGCTCGTCGACGAGCTCGATCGTGACACCCGAATTCAGGAACGCCAGCTCGCGGAGGCGCTTCGCGAGGATGTCGTAGTGGAATTCGTTGTTGTTGGTGAAGGTGAGCTTGCTGGGCAGGAAGCGAACCATCGTGCCGCGACGAGTCGTGTCGGCGGTGGGCGCGATCGGGGCGACCGGCTCGCCATGGGCATATTCCTGGTTCCAGGCCTTGCCATCACGCCAGATCGTCAGCCACAGCTTCTCGCTGAGCGCGTTCACGACGGAGACGCCCACGCCGTGCAGGCCGCCGGACACCTTGTACGAGTTCGCATCGAACTTGCCGCCGGCGTGAAGGACGGTCATGACGACTTCTGCCGTGGACCTGCCCTCTTCCGGGTGGGTATCCACCGGGATGCCGCGGCCGTTATCGGCCACGCTGGCGGTGCCGTCGTCGTGGATCGTCACGGTGACGTAGTCGCAATAGCCGGCAAGGGCCTCGTCGATGGCGTTATCCACCACCTCGAAGACCATGTGGTGCAGGCCGGTGCCGTCATCCGTATCGCCGATGTACATACCGGGGCGCTTACGGACCGCCTCGAGGCCCTTCAGGACCTTGATGCTGCCGGAATCGTAGGCGTTCGAATTGGTCGGATCGAGAGGTTCGTTCATGCGAGGCCTGGTGATGACGCAGGAGGCCCCGGCGCGCGTAAGGCGCAGCGCCGGGACAGTCGGTCGATTATAGCAAAGCCGCCACGGAACCCTGTTCCACGTGGAACACAGTGACGGATCGGTCCGTGAGGGCGTGCGGAACCTCGGTGCCGGTCACCAGCACCTGGACATCGCGGCCCATGAGCTGGGCTACCACCCACTCTTGATGGGTACGATCGAGCTCAGAAGCAAGGTCGTCGAGGCAGACCACGGGCCATTCCCCCCGGACTTCCGCATGCAACGCCGCCTGGCCCAGTAGGCATGCCAGGGCGCAGAGCTTCTCCTGGCCGCGCGACAGGTGCTCGCGTAGCGGGGCCTGCTCGAACGCGACCGAGAAGTCCGCCCGGTGGGGTCCAGCGGTAGTGTGGGCCCGAGCCAGATCGCGGTGGCGACGTTCCATGAGGGTCGTGGCGAGGTCGGTCGTCTCGTCCCAGCCGGCTTTGTAGCGGATCGTAAACTCGCCGAGCTCGGGCAGGACATTGCCCATGAATGAGCGGATGTGAGGCAGCAGGCGCTCGAGATAGCCCTGGCGGTAGCCGGATAGGGCCTCGCCTGAGGACGACAGTTCTGATTCCCACGGCTCGATGAGACCGGGATCCAGCGGCCCGCCACTCCTCAGCACGGCATTGCGCTGTTTCAGCGCCCGTTGATACCGGCGCCACTGGCTGACGAAGCCATGTTCCACGTGGAACAAACCCCAGTCGAGGAACTGTCGACGCTCCTCCGACCCGCCAGCAATCAGATCATGGGAACCGGGCTCGAAGCAGACCACGGCACACTCCTGCACCAGGGCCCCGAGCGAGGCGGCATCCCCATCGATCCGGGCCTGCCAGCGGCCACCCTCGCGGCCCAGGCCGAGACGCCTCGTACGGCCCTCTGCCGAACTGACCTCGGCGAACACTGAGAGCGCAGTGCTGCCCCGCTTCAGCAGGACATCCCGCGAGCCGGATCGGAACGAACGGCCATGCGAGAGCAGGTAGGCCGCCTCGAGCACGCTCGTCTTGCCGGCGCCGTTAGCGCCGACAAAAACGCTGATCCCAGGCGCGGGCGTGATGGAAACCCCATCCAGGCAACGCAGGCCGGCAATCCGGAGTGACTCGAACTTCATTCCCTGCCTTTATCCCATGCCAGAACGAACAACGCCGGGGTGTCGAAGACATCCCCGGCGTCGTGGCCGAACTTTACCTTGTCGGAAGGTCAGAGGCGAAGCGGCATCACCACATGGCGAGCTTCATCGTTGCCCTCTTCCTGCAGCAGGCAGCTGGACTGGGCATCGCGGAGGTTCAGGCGAACCTTATCGCCGCGAAGGGCGCCCAGGGCGTCCAGCAGATACCCAACGTTAAAGCCCACGGCCAGGTCGCTGACGCTGGTCTCGGCTTCCACTTCTTCCTGGGCTTCTTCCTGCTCCGGATTGTGGGCGACGATCTTGATCGAACCCGGCTGCAGTTCCAGCTTCACGCCGCGGTACTTCTCGTTCGAGAGAATCGCGGCGCGCTGCAGGGCGCTACGCAGCACGTCACGCTCGATCGTGGCGCTCTTGTCGGCACCAAGCGGGATCACCGCCTCGTAGTCCGGGAAGCGGCCGTCGATCAGCTTCGAGGTGAACTGCACACCGCCGCGGCGAACACGCAGGTGGTTGCGACCGAACTCGAGTTCCACCGTGCCCTCGCCGGACTCGAACAGGCCGATCAGCTCGTTCACGCCCTTGCGCGGGATGATGATCTGGCGGCGAGCCTGCACGGAGCTCTCGAGCCGGGTTTCCTTGAGTGCCAGGCGATGGCCGTCGGTGGCTACGCAACGCAGCGTGTGCTCCTGGAGATCCAGCAGCATGCCGTTGAGGTAGTAGCGCACGTCCTGGTTCGCCATCGCGAACGCCGTCCGCTCCATCAGGTCGCGAAGGACTTCTTCCGGCAGCGTCACCCGCTCGACCAGCTCGATCTCGTCGACGGTCGGGAACTCCGTCGCCGGCAGCGTCGCGAGCGTGAAGCGGCTACGCCCCGCGTTCAGCGCGATCCGATCGCCATTGAGCTTCAGGTCGATCTTCGCGCCATCGGGCAGTGCGCGAACGATATCGAACAGTTTGCGGGCGGGAATCGTGATCTCGCCTTCCTGCACGCCGTCGGCAGCCGTGGTGGCCACCATCTCGACTTCAAGGTCCGTGCCGGTAAAGGAGACGTCGCTACCGGAGGCGCGCACCAGGAGGTTCGCCAACACGGGAAGCGTCTGTCGACGTTCTACGACGCCCACGACTTGCTGCAGGGGTTTGAGCAGTACTTCCCTCTGGATGCTGAATTGCATGCGTCCCCTACTCCTGCTTTTAAGGTTTTAAAGATTTTATAGTGGTTGTAGTTAGGCCGGTGGATATCTTGAAAACTAAGATTTCGTCTTATTTTTCAATGCTTTGCTTGCTGATATCCAATGGCTCTAGCTGACGGTTTCATGTGGGTCCATTGTGGATAACTTCGGCGCCTGAAACCGTCCTCAGTTCACCCACCTATTATCCACAGGTTCTCAGCCCGTCAAGATACGGATGAGCTGTTCCCAATCCTGTCGCATACGTACGTCTTTCTCACAGAAACCGCGGATCGTCCGGCACGCGTGGAGCACGGTCGTATGGTCGCGGCCACCGAAGGCCTCTCCGATCTCCGGCAGGCTGTGCTCGGTGAGTTCCTTGGACAGGGCCATGGCCACCTGTCGCGGGCGCGCCAGGGAGCGCACACGGCGCTTGGAGAGCAGGTCGGACAGGCGCACCTGGTAATAGTCCGCGACCGTCTTCTGGATGTTCGGCACCGTGACGGCCTGCGCATGCGTGTTGAGCAGGTCGCGCAGGGTCTCTTCGGCGAAATCGGTGGTGATGTCGCGACGGTAGAAGTTCGCACGCGCGGCAAGCGTGTTGAGCGCGCCCTCGAGGTCGCGCACGTTGGAACGGATGCGCCGCGCGAGCAGCATCGCCACGTCCTCCGACAGCGACATCTCCTTGTCCGCCGCCTTGGAGAGCAGGATGGCCGCGCGCGTCTCGAAGTCCGGCGGCTCGATGGCCACCGACAGACCCCAGCCCAGGCGCGACTTCAGGCGTGGCTCGAGCTTGTCCAGTTCCTTCGGATAACGATCGCAGGTCAGGATGATCTGCTGCTTCGCTTCGAACAGCGCATTGAAGGTGTGGAAGAACTCTTCCTGCGTGGTGTCCTTGCCGGCGAAGAACTGGATGTCGTCGATCAGCAGCGCATCCACTGAGCGGAAGCGGCGCTTGAAGTCATCCATATTCTTCTGCTGCAGCGCCTTCACCATGCCGCTGACGAACTGTTCCGAGCGCAGGTAAAGCACCTTCGCCTCCGGATTGTTCTGCAGCAGCAGGTTGCCTGCGGCATGCATGAGATGCGTCTTACCGAGGCCGGTGCCGCCATACAGAAGGAGCGGGTTGTAGGCGCGGCCGGGATTCATCGCGACCTGCATCGCCGCGGCCTTGCCCAGCTGGTTCGACTTGCCTTCGACGAACGTTTCGAACGTGTAGTGCGGATCCAGGTTGTGCTGGTGCGGCGGTTCGGGCGCAGCCGGCGCATGGACGGCGGCCGCGGAGGCAGGCGCCATATGGCTCGCCACGGGTGCACTGGCCGCCACGGCCGAAGCCGGGCGCGCAGGCGCGGGGCGCCCGCCATGCGAACCGACTTCCAGGCGCACGGGCAGGGGGTGGCCCGCCAGGTGTTCGATGATCGCTTCGATCCGGACCAGGAACTGGCTGCGCACGGTATCGAGCGAGTACGGGTTCGGCGCATACAGGTACAGGCCCGTGCCGTCCTCCCTGGCCTGCAAGGGCATGAGCCAGGTATGGACGTCTTCGGGGCTCAATTCGCCATCAAGACGCTCGAGACAGCGCCTCCAGAGATCACTCATCGGGTATTTTTTGCCACAGCGTGAAGGGGCGCTTGCGCGCGGGGTGGACGATGAAGTCTACCAGCCTTCCGCTCCCCTCTCGGCGCCTCCCTCGCCCGGGGCGTCTTGTCATCCATTGGCCAAGCGCTTGACATCCTTCGGGAATGTCCCGCATACTTTTGGGCCAATTTTTATCTTCACCCGGATGCAAGCGCCATGAAGCGTACTTTCCAGCCCAGCAAGCTCAAGCGCGCCCGTACCCACGGCTTCCGCGCCCGTATGGCCACGGCCGATGGCCGCAAGATCCTGAACGCCCGTCGTGCGAAGGGTCGCAAGCGCCTGATCCCGTAAGCGGTACGCTGGTCGTGCGTGCCGCAGCCCTGCCGCGCGATGCGCGGCTACGCCGCGCCGCCGACTTCGCAGCCTTGCGAAATGTCAGCGGTCGCCTCGGCGGCCGCTGTTTTCTTTTGCGCTTCGGAAACAACGCGGCAGGCACCGCCCGGCTCGGCCTGGCGATCTCCAAGCGTTGCTCCAAGCGTGCCGTGGACCGCAACCGCATCAAGCGCCTGGCGCGTGAGGCGTTTCGCCGTGCCCGGCCTGACCTGCCGCCCGTCGATATCCTCGTGATGGCCCGCGACAGTGCGGTCGAGGTGCCCGGCGCCGCCCTCCTGGCGGAACTGGATTCCCTCCTCCGGCGCATCAAGCCGTTGAAGCGCGAGGGTGCCGACGGCACAATCTCGCGTTGACCTCTTTCCCGCCCGCCTGCCCGTCCTCATATCGGCCGCGGTGCCTAACGGATCTGGCTTAAGCTGATGAATCAAACGCGTACGCTTCTCTTCTTTGCGCTCATGTTCGTGGCGTACGTGCTGTGGACGCAGTGGGAGCAGGATTACGGCCCGAAGCCGCCCGCCGCCCAGCCTGCCGCCGCCGCCCAGGTGGATGGCAAGCCGGCTGCCGATGGCAGCGTGCCTGGCGCCTCCGGCACGGCCAACGTCCCCGCGGATACCTCGGCCGTCCCGGCCGGCAAGGCCGAGCTGGTCACCCTCGAGAACGACGTCCTCCGCCTGACCATCGATACGCGTGGTGGCAGCATCGTGCGTTCGGAACTGCTCTATTACCCGAACAAGCCGGTGACCCGGAAGGATCCGACCCCACCGCCGGTCCGCCTGCTGGATGACGACGCGAAAACCTTCTTCGCCGCGCAGGATGGCCTGGTCAGCAGCACCGGTGCCGCGCCGGACCATCGCGCCCTCTTCCATGCGGAAAAGACCGTGGCCAAGCTCGCCGATGGCGAGAAGTCGGTCAGCCTTGACATGACCTGGGCCGATCCGTCGGGCGTGAAGGTCACCAAGCGCTACACGCTGAAGCGCATGGATTACGTGGTCGACCTGGACCAGCGTATTGATAACGGCACCCAGTCCACCTGGACCGGCAACGCCTACCAGCAGCTGCAGCGCGCGCCGGCCGAGAAGGCCAGCTGGTTCCAGAGCTACACCGACCCGGCACAGCACAGCTTCTTCGGCGCCGGCTGGTATAGCCCGGAGACGAAGTTCGAATCGCTGAACTTCGCCGACTTCCAGAAGAGCCCGCTGAACCGCCCGATCACCGGCGGCTGGATCAGCATGCTCCAGCATTACTTCCTGGTGGCCTGGATCCCGCCGGCCGACCAGAACGTGTCGTACAGCACCAACATCGTCGACCCGACCTCGGCGACGCCGCGTTATCTCGTGCGCGCGTTCGGCCCGGCGATTTCGGTCGCGCCCGGCCAGGCCGTGGATAGCGTTGCCCGCCTGTACGTCGGCCCGCGCCTGCAGGGCACGCTCGATGCGATCGCCCCGGGCCTGGACCTCACGGCGAACTACGGCTGGCTGAAGATCATCGCCACCCCGCTCCACTGGCTGCTTTCGCAGCTGCATGCCATCAGCGGCAACTGGGGCGTCGCGATCATCCTGCTCGTGCTGCTGATCAAGGCGGCGCTGTACAAGCTAACCGATGCCCAGTTCCGTTCGGGCGCGCGCATGCGCAAGCTGCAGCCGCGGGTCCAGGCGCTCAAGGAGCGCTATGGCGATGACCGCATGAAGATGCAGCAGGCCATGATGGAGCTGTACAAGAAGGAGAAGGTGAACCCGATGGCAGGTTGCCTGCCCATCCTGATCACCTTCCCGATCTTCATCGGCCTGCTCCGCGTGCTGTCGGAATCCATCGAGCTGCGCCATGCGCCGTTCTTCGGCTGGATCCACGATCTTTCCGCTCCGGATCCGTTCTACGTGCTGCCGGTGCTGTACTTCCTGGTCACGCTGCTCACCCAGCGCATGATGCCGACGGCGGGCATGGATCCGACCCAGGCGAAGATGATGAAGGTGATGCCGCTGATCTTCGGTGTCTTCTTCGCGTTCTTCCCGGCGGGCCTGGTGCTTTACTGGACCGTCAACGGCGCGACCAGCCTGTTGCAGCAGTGGTATATCAACCGCAGCGTTGATAAAGCCCACGAAAAGGCACGCACCGCCTAATTCGCCATGAGCCACGGCACCGACACCATCGCAGCCATCGCCACCGGCGCCGGCGCGGCCGGTGTCGGTGCCGTTCGCGTTTCCGGGCCCCTCGCACCGTCGATCGCGTCGACCTTGCTCGGCCGAGAGCCCAAGCCACGCCACGCGCACTTCGCTGCGTTTCGCGATGCGCAGGGCGAGCTGATCGATCGCGGCATCCTGCTGTCCTTCCCGGGTCCGGCGTCTTACACCGGTGAGCATGTGCTGGAGTTGCAGGGCCACGGCAGTGCGGTCCTGCTCGACGCCCTCCTCCGTCGATGCATCTCGCTCGGTGCACGCCTCGCGCGGCCGGGCGAATTCACCGAGCGCGCGTTCCTCAACGGCAAGCTCGATCTCGCGCAGGCGGAAGCGGTGGCCGATGTTGTCAGCGCGACATCCGAAGCGGGTGCACGCGCCGCGCTGCGCTCGATGGAAGGTGTGTTCTCGGTGCGCGTGGATGACCTGCTTGCCGAGCTCATTGCGTTGCGCGTGCATATCGAAGCGGCCATCGACTTCCCTGAAGACGAGATCGACTTCCTTGCTGATCCGGTGATTGGCGAGCAGCTCGCCGCACTGCGCGCGAATCTTGATGCGTTGCTTGTCGAGACGCGTCGCGGGGTTCGCTTGAACGATGGAATCACCGTCGCGATTGTCGGACGGCCGAATGCGGGAAAGTCGAGCCTGCTAAATGCCCTGGCCGGTGCGGAACGCGCCATCGTCACCGACATCGCTGGCACGACGCGGGACGTCCTGCGCGAGGCGATCAACATCGACGGTGTCACGTTGGAGCTTGCCGACACAGCCGGTCTTCGTGAATCCGACGACATCGTTGAGCGCGAGGGTATCCGCCGTGCGCGCGCGCAGCTCGAGCGCTGTGATGTAGCGATCATGGTGAGCGATGAAGCTCACGCTGATGTCGATCTGGCTTTCTTCGAAGGCACACCCGCGCACGCTACGCGAATCGTCGTCGTGAACAAGATTGATCTCGGCAGTGATCGCGCCCATCGGGCCCAGGTTGCCGGTTACGAGAAGGTGTGGCTTTCCGCCCGCACAGGCGAAGGTCTCGACACGCTCCGCGAGATCCTCCGCACACTCGCCACGGCCGGTGCAGGTGATGGCGCATTCAGCGCGCGCCGCCGCCATGTGGTCGCGCTCGAACAGGTGGAAGCGCATCTGATGCGAACGGCCGAGGCGTTGCATGGCACGCATGCGGGTGAACTCGCGGCCGAAGAACTCCGGCATGCGCAGCATGCGCTCGGCGAGGTAACGGGCGCCTACTCTTCAGACGATCTGCTTGGGGCGATCTTTAGTTCGTTCTGTATTGGGAAGTAGCGCGACACGTCATACGATGCACGCTGATCTCGTACGACGCCGCCAGGAAGCCGTATGTCATCGAACGGGTTGATGAGTTCGAGACCACAATCGTCGAAGTCGCGGACATTCCGGGTTGCCATGACTGCTCCGTAAGAACGCGCAATGCCAGCAATCATCGCGTCTGGCTTGCCCACGGTACGACCGAGACTTTTTCTAAGCGCGACGATCTCGGCGCAATGGTGCGCGGCCCAGGCGTCAAACATCAAGGTCCTTGGACCGAATTCATCATCGATGAGCTTTCTCGTCGCGGCTTCGAGATTGGTCCGACGCATGCTGGGCAGCATGCAGTAGATACCGGCAAGGGCCTCCGCGCGAGTCACTGCCGTGATGAACGCTTCACCATTGGGCAAGTTCTGAAACCACGATACGACGGAAGACATCGGTTCGGGCTTGACCAGCTCGGAAATGATATTGGTATCGAGAACTATCACGCTCGCCCCTACGCACGCTCTTCGCGTCGGAAGAGATTTTCGAAGAACGCTTCCTTCTCAGCGATCTTCTTACGTACTTCGCTTTCAGGAAGTTCATCGACGAAGCTCCAGGAGTTCCATAGCTCCATGAGCCACGTGTTGTCCTCATTATCGGCGAAGCCACCCGCGCATCTCGGGCAGGTTGAGGTCATGCCCACGGAATGGAGTACGCACTGCAGAATGTATAGCGCCTCAGTCTCAGGTGTCCGTCCTGCCTTGGCAGCCCGCGCGGCAAGCTCTGTCATCACGAACTGATCGTTGATTTGGATAGTCATGCTTTCCATGGTGACTCCTATGCCAAGCGTCGCATATTAGGCGCCGCCCGCTAGGTTTTGTAGGAAAGCATGCCAGACGCGTGTAGTCGTCTCACCTGTCAGATCAGCAAGCAGGCGCCGTCTCGCGCGAATCACCGCTCCGCTCAACAGCCACCGACACCGCCCAAAGCAACAACCCACCAAGCGCCAGGCCACTTCCAACCCAACCCGGCGACGTCCACCCGTACCCATGCGCGATCGCCAGACCACCAAGAAACGGCCCTAGCGCATTCGCTGTGTTGAACGCAGAATGATTCAACGCGGCAGCCAGCGCCTGCGCATCGCCGGCGACATCCATGAGACGTGTCTGAAGGACGGTGCCAAGCGCGCCACCAATGCCGATGAAGAACACGGCAATGCCGAGCGTCCAGACGTTACCCGCGGTGAACGGGAAGATGGCGAGGACGACCAGTGCCCAGAGCAACAGCACGCCGGCCGTGCGCATCAGCGCGCGATCAGCGAATACCGGTATGACCACGTTGCCAAGCGTCATGCCGACGCCGAACACGCCCATGATCCACGGCACGGTGGAGAGCGGCATGTGCGTCACGCTGAGCAGGATGTCGGCGAGGTAGGTGTAGACCGCGAACATGCCGCCGAAGCCGATCGCGCCAATGCCGAGGGTAATCCACACCTGCGGTCGCTTCAGCGCGCCGAGTTCGCGCAGCGGGCTCGCCTTCGTATCGGCCCGTGTATTGGGTGCGAACGCGAACACGGCGCTCATCGTCGCGACGCCAAGCAATGCGACCAGCGCGAAACTCCAGCGCCATCCGACGACCTGGCCGAGCCAGCTCGCCAGCGGCACGCCGGCGATGGTTGCAACCGTAAGGCCGAGGAACATCTGACCCACCGCGCGCGTACGCCGGTTGGCCGGGACGAGCGAACTCGCCACCAGCGCTGCGACCCCGAAGTAGGCGCCATGCGGCAGGCCGGCGAGGAAGCGGAACACGAGCATCCAGTGGTAGCTCGGGGAGAGGCCGGTCAGGCCGTTGAACACGGTGAACATGGCCATCAGCAGCAACAACAGGCGGCGGCGCGGCATGCGCGCGCCCAGCACGGTGATGATCGGCGCACCGACGACCACGCCGAGTGCGTAGGCGCTGATCGCATGGCCTGCGGTCGGCGCGTCGATGCCGAGGCCCTGCGCGAATAGCGGCAGCATGCTCATCGAGGCGAATTCGGTCGTGCCGATGGCGAAACCGCCGACAGCCAGGGCGAGGATGACGAGCCCGACATGGGGCGCGCGGACGGGCGGGGTGCCCGGATCGAGTGCGGGGGCGGCGGAAGTCATTGGGAGAGGCGGCCTGGGACGTGGGCGGGCGCCGTTGTGCGGCGCAGCAATCGGGTCAGTTTACGCCTCGGGGTGGTTGGGTGCTAGCGGTTGCGGCCGTGACGCGGGGCTAATCGCGCGCAAGCGCGCTCCCACAACTGGTTGAAAATACTGACTTTCAGGTGTGTTCGCGGAGGTATTCGATGAAGGCGCGGAGGGCGGAGGTGACCCGGCGCTGGCGGGGGTAATAGAGCATGAAGCCGGGGTACGGCGGGCACCAATCCTCGAGGACGCGTACCAGCTTGCCTTCGCGGACGTACTCGTCGATCTGGTCGTCCAGGACCAGGGTCAGGCCGACGCCGGCTAGCGCGGCATCGATCGAGACGCAGAGGTCGCCGAACGTGCAGCGGCCGCGGACGTCCAGCTCCAGCTTGGTCTCGCCCTGCTCGAACTCCCATTTATAGAGCCGGCCGCTGGAGAAGCGGAAACGGATGCAGTCGTGCTGCATCAGGTCGTAGGGATGCAGCGGTACGCCGCGCCGGGCCAGGTAATCGGGCGAGGCGACGCAGGCGCCCTTCTGCATGCCGCCAAAGGGGACGGCGATCATGTCCTCGGGCACGGCCTCGTGGAATCGGATACCCGCGTCATATCCCCCGGCGACGATATCGATCAACCCATCGTCGTCCACGGCCTCGAAATGGATATCCGGGTAGGTGGCGAGGAAGCCCGGAAGGAGCGGTGGCAACAAGAGTTGGCCGGCCGAGCGTGGCATGTTCAGGCGGAGCGTTCCCGCGGGGTGGGCCCGGAAGTCGTTCATTTCTTCCAGGGCATCACCGACATCGCGCAGGGCAGGCTGCAGGCGCTCGAGCAGCCTCTGGCCCGCCTCGGTCAGGGAGACGCTGCGCGTCGTGCGGTGGAACAAGGTGACGCCGAGTCGTTCCTCCAGCCCACGGATGGCGTAGCTGATCGCCGAGGTCGACAAGGTCAGTTCAGCACCCGCCTTCCGAAAGCTGGCGTGGCGGGCGACCGCCGCGAAGGCGGCGAGATGAGAGAGATTATCCGGACGCATGATTATCAAGAATACCTCAACGATACGTCCGAATAATCGCGTTGGCGCGCCGGATTGTTGAGGGTTATCGTTCCCCGCTTTCCTGTTTACCCCTGCAGAGGATGACACCCATGTTCGAAGTCCATGGTTTTGCTGCCAAAGACGCCACGTCGCCCCTCGTCCCGTTCAAGTTCGACCGCCGCGACGTCGGTCCGCACGACGTGCATATCGAGATCCTCTACAGCGGCGTCTGCCACTCCGATCTCCACCAGGCCAAGGGCGACTGGGGTAACTCCACCTTCCCGATGGTCCCGGGCCACGAAATCATCGGCCGCGTGAAGGCCGTCGGCTCGGAAGTGAAGAAGCTGAAGGTCGGCGACTACGCCGGTGTCGGCTGCATGGTCGACTCGTGCCGCACCTGTGAGTCCTGCAAGAAGGATCTCGAGCAGTACTGCACGGTCCACACCAGCTTTACCTACAACGGTACCGAGCAGGACAAGAAGACCGTGACCCAGGGCGGCTACTCGACCGACATCGTCACGGAGGAGCGCTTCGTGGTGAAGGTCTCCGACAAGCTCGACCTCAAGGCGGCTGCCCCGCTGCTCTGCGCCGGCATCACCACCTACTCCCCGCTGCGCCACTGGAAGGTGGGCCCGGGCCAGAAGGTGGGCGTGATCGGCCTCGGCGGCCTCGGCCACATGGGCGTGAAGTTCGCCAAGGCCATGGGCGCGCACGTGACCATGATCACCACCTCGGAGGCGAAGGGTGCCGACGCGAAGCGTCTCGGCGCGGATGATGTCCTCGTTTCGACCGACCCGAAGCAGATGGAAGCCGCGGCGTCGAAGTTCGATTTCCTGCTCAACACCGTGCCGGTCAGCCACGACATCCTGCCCTACCTCTCGCTGCTGAAGCTGGATGGCACGATGGTCCTCGTCGGCGCCCTCACCCCGCTGGATGCGTTCCCGGGTGGCGCTCTGATGCTTCCGCGTCGCACCGTCGCCGGTTCCGCCATCGGCGGCATGGCCGAGACCCAGGAGATGATGGACTTCTGCGCCGAGCACAACATCGTGTCCGACGTTGAGATGGTCAACATGGCCGACATCAACGAGGTCTACGTGCGCCTGGCGAAGAACGACGTGCGCTACCGCTTCGTGATCGACATGGCATCGATGCCGAAGAACTAAGCGACACCGTGGGATGTGGGAGCGCGCTTGCGCGCGATCGCGCGCAAGCGCGCTCCCACAGTTCCCGGGCCATCACATGCTAAGGTGGCGCGGCAAGCACAAAGGACCCGTGTATTGAAGCGCTTCTTCCGCTACCTCGGCTATGTTGCCGCGCTGCTCGTCGTCTTCCTGGCCTTCGTCGCCGTCTCCGCGTGGCCAAACATCGGCACGCTTCCCAAAGGTGAATTCCTCGCTCGCAACGAGCAATCGCCCGAATGGCGTGGCGACCAGTTCCAGAACCCGCAGGCCATGTTCTCGAACCTGCGCGGCGGCATCCTGCAGATCTTTGAATCGAAGCCTGGCGAAGAGCCGGACAAGCCCGTTCCCACGGTCGATTCCTCGCCCCTCTATAAAACACCGCCCGCCAGCGGCCTGCGCATCACCTGGTTCGGCCACTCATCGATGCTGCTCGAAATCGACGGCACGAACATCGTGATCGATCCGTTCTGGAGTGAGCGCACTTCCCCGTTCGGTTGGCTTGGGCCGAAGCGCTGGTATCCGCCGCCGGTATCGATCGACCACCTGCCGCGCGTCGATGTCGTCGTGATCTCGCACGACCATTACGACCACCTCGATCGGGCTTCCGTACAGGCGCTCTACGCACGCGGCGCGCGTTTCATCGTTCCGCTCGGCGTCGCATCGCATCTGGTGGGTTGGGGCATTCCCGCCGACCGGATCACCCAGCTCGACTGGTGGCAGCAAGCGAAGGTCGGCGCCGTCACTATCGTTTCCACGCCCTCGCGCCATGCGTCCGGGCGGCTGAGCGCACGCAGCGACCAGACGCTGTGGACCGGGTACGCCGTGGTTGGCCCGCATCACCGCGTGTTTTATTCCGGTGACACCGGCCTCAATGACAGCTTCCCAGAGGTCGGCGAGAAGTACGGCCCGTTCGACCTGAGCCTGATCGAATCCGGCCAGTACGACGCGCAGTGGCCCGACTGGCACCTCGGCCCCGAGCAGGCGGTGAAGGTTCACCAGGAAGTGCGCGCGCGCACGATGATCCCGGTGCACTGGGGGCTGGTGAAGCTGGCCCACCACGCATGGACGGAGCCGCCGGAACGGATCCTGGCGGCCGCGCATTGCGTTGGCGCCGACGTTCTCATCCCGGAGCCCGGCCAGGCGGTGGAACCGACGACCCATCCGGTGGTCCCACGCTGGTGGCCCGCCCAGACCTGGTCGACGGACGCGCAGACGCCGATCATCGCATCGAAGGATGGCGACCCGCGCCATCTGTATACCCCTCAGGCCTGCCGTTAACCGGCCCCAATCGACCCAAGCAGGAAATCTCCCATGCCTCAGCCGCTCTTCCGCCGCGCCGCCCTCGCTGCCCTCTGCCTCGCGATGACGGGCACCGCCTTCGCCGATGCGAAGGATGACGCGGTCATGGCGAAGTGCCCTGGGGTGGCGGCGTGGACGGAGAAGATGGCGAAAGCGCACCCGGCCCTTTCCGAGGCCGGCATCGAGCGCGACAACAACGCCGGCGGCTTCTCCGATCCCGACCTGCGCAACGAACTGCGCACCCGTGTCGAGCTCGACCAGCGTACGCGCAACGAGTGGATCGCCTCACCGGACGACAAGGCGCGCTATGCGGCCATGAACAAGGTGGACACGGATAACCTCGCCTGGATGAAAACGCAGTTCACCAAGGGGGGATTCCCGCACGCCAACGCGGTGGGCCTGGCCGGCGTCAACGCTGCCTTCCTCCTCGTCCAGCACGCGGTCGCGGATGTGCCGTTCATGGAATCGATGCTCCCGCAGGTGATCGCGCGCGGCGAAGCGGGTGAACTCAAGAAGAGCGATGTCGCCATGCTTATCGATCGCCTGCTCCGCCAGCAGGGAAAGCCGCAGCGCTATGGCACGCAGTACCTGGGCAAGAACATGAAGGATCTGTCCGACATGAAGATGGATCCTGTCGAAGACCCGGCACACCTCGACGAACGCCGCGCGACGATGGACCTCATGCCACACGCCGACTATGAGTGCGGCTTGCGCATCTACTACGCGCCCGCGCCGGCCGCGCCCGCTGCGTCCTCCACAGCCGGAAAGTAAGCCGCCGTTGTGAAAGCGCGCTGTGGGAGCGTGCTTGCACGCGATGGGTGCTAGCGCCACCGCCCATCGCCCACCACCCATCGCGCGCAAGCGCGCTCCCACAACTGCAGGGATCAGGCGGGCATTTCGAGCCGCATCGTGGCCGGCGTCAGCGGCTGGCCGGTCACCCGGTCGATAACGACCGGTTCCACCCGCTCCCCCGTTTTCGGGTTCACCAGCACGCTCAGCCGGCCTGCGCCATTGTGGCGCCGGCCCCATTCGCCCATGGCGGCGAGGATCGGCAAGAAGTCCACGCCCGCCGGGGTGAGGATGTATTCATCGCGCGGCGGCCGCTCGCTGTAACGCCGCTTCTCCAGCACGCCAGCCTCCGTAAGGGCCTTGAGCCGCCGCGAAAGAATATTCGGGGCGATGCCGAGGCTTGTCCGGAACTGGTCGAACTGGGTCATGCCGCGGCTGGCATCGCGCAGGATCAACGCACTCCACGCATCCCCGACCAGGGCCAGCGCACGGGAGATGGGGCAGGTGCCCGAAGAAAGTTTTTCGATGTCCATTGCAAAATGATAGTAGCGTCACTATCGTATGGCAACCTAGTTACTTTCACTATGCTATCCACCCATCCGGAGAGACGTCATGAGCACTGAATCCAAAGGCACCGCCATTGTCACGGGCGCTTCGTCGGGCATCGGCCAGGTCTACGCCGAGCGCCTCGCCGCTCGCGGCTACGACCTGATCCTGGTCGCCCGCCGCCTCGAGCGCCTTGAGGCGCTGGGCGAGAAGATCACCGCCGAAACCGGACGGAAGGTCGAGGCGATCCAGGCCGACCTGACCCAGCGCGAAGGCGTGGCGAAAGTGGAAGCCCGCCTTGCCAGCGACCCGGCGATCACCCTGCTGGTCAACAACGCCGGCATCTCGCTGGACGGCAGCGCGCTCGAGAACGACACCGCGAAGATCGAGCAGATCATCGCGATCAACACCGTGGCCCCGACTGTGCTGACCGCCGCAGCCGCGAAGCAGTTCGTCGCGCGCAACAACGGCGGCATCATCAACATCGCGTCGGTGCTGGCCTTCGCGCCGGAGATGTTCGACGGCATCTACAGCGGTACCAAGGCCCACCTGATCAACGTTTCGCAGAGCCTGGCCGCCAAGGTGAAGGATACGAACGTCCGCGTGCAGGCCGTGCTGCCGGGCGCTACCCGCTCGGAAATCTGGGAAAATTCCGGCAAGGATGTGGACGCCCTGCTTCCCGGCATGGTCATGGAAACCGCCGATCTGGTGGACGCCGCCCTCCTCGGCTTCGACCGTGGTGAAGTGGTCACGATCCCGCCGCTGCACGATGAGGCGCAGTTCCTTGCCTATGAAGCGGCCCGCCACGCGATGGGCCCGAACCTTTCGCGCAAGGAAGTCGCCCCGCGCTACCGCGCGTAAGCATGGCTGGCAGGTAACCCGGACAGGGGCTTAGAAGACCTTTCACTCACGGAACGTACGAATGCACGCTAAACTGCGGCATTCGTTACGTTACTTGCGGTCAGGCATGCTCTCGTTCGTGTTCGGCGCCTTCGGGCTCTCCACTCTCTGGCTGCTTCCCCTGCTCTGGCGTGTCGTCGCTGCCCTTGTCCGGCGGCGGCGTCCGCCTACGGTAGGTCCCGGCGCCATTCGTTTCTGGTCGGGCTTCGTCCTTGTGCTGCTCGCGAGCAGCCTGCTCGAAGGCCTGGTCATCACCCACTTCACGGATGACCCGTCCGTGGGCGGTGCCGTGTGCCGATGGCTCGGCAGCATGGCTGGGCCTGCGGCGCCCATCGCTGCCGCCGTTTCCCTTGCACTGATCATCGTGGCGCTGCCCTGGTACACGGGCGTGCCGTGGTCGCAGGCGATCGTCGGCCTCAACGGCATCCTCGAACCGATGGGTGCGCTGGCCATCGAAGGGACCGGCCGGCTGTTCCGGCGTGGTGCCTCGCGTGCCACGGGGCGTAAGCCTTCTGCGGCCGTGCGTCGTGCTGACCGTACGCCGCCACGCCGCCGTGCCGCCAAGCCAGCGACGAAGCCTGCCGGCAAAGTGACATCCGCGCCGGTCGCCACCGCGACGTTGTCGCGCGCTGCGCCGCTACCTCCGGACCCGGTGCGTCCGTCGGTGACGACGCCCGTTCCGCCGCGCCACCGCACCCAAGCGGATACGGTCATTCGCGAGCCTTGGCTGGCGCCGCGGGCGATGCAGGTGCAGGACGGTGCCGAAGGTCCGAAGACTGAGTCGCCTGTATCGGTCGAGCGTCCCACGCTGGCGGTACAGCCGCCGGTCGTTAGCCAAGAGCCGGTCATCGAGGTGCTGCCGCCGTTGGTGGCGATGACGGATCGCGCGCAAGCGCGCTCCCACATGGGGTCGCGTGGCGCGGACACACTGCGGTCCTTTGAGGCCGCACCCGTGCAGGCGGCGGGCGATACGAGATTGCCTTCAGCGTCGCGCGAAGAGACCGCCGCGCCGACGAGCGCGCCGGCGTCCTCGTCGTCCCTGTCACCCTCGCACACACCGCCGTCGTCGCCGTCGCCGTCGTCGTCTTCAGGGCCGCCCTCGCCTGTGCCCGTACCGCCACGCCCGGTGTCGCGCTTTGCGATCGCGGCCAACGATCCCTCGCCGACCGAGCAGCTGCCGATCACCCACATTCCGTCGCCGTGGCCGCTGCGTACGGTGAACCATGGCGCGATCAGCCTGCCGCCGCTGACCTTGCTCGCGGCGGCGGCACAGAACGCGCTGGCCATCAGCGAGCACGAACTCGCGGAAACCGGAGAGCTGATCGAGCAGCGCCTCGCCGAGTTCAAGGTGCCCGTACAGGTGGTCGGTGCGTCGGCTGGCCCGGTCATCACGCGCTACGAGATCGAGCCGGCAACGGGCGTGCGTGGCAACCAGATCGTGGCGTTGATGAAGGACCTCGCGCGCGGCCTCGGCCGCACCACGATCCGCGTGGTCGAAACGATTCCAGGCAAGACGTGCATGGGTCTGGAGTTGCCGAACGAGCAGCGCCAGATGATCGCGTTGTCGGAGATCCTGGATTCCAGCGAGTACCGCGAAAGTGACTCCCTGCTTACGCTTGCGATGGGTAAGGGCATCACCGGTGATCCAGTCGTCGCCGACCTCGCGAAGGCGCCGCACATGCTGGTCGCGGGTACGACGGGCTCGGGTAAATCGGTGGCGGTGAACGCCATGATCCTGTCCATGCTTTACAAGGCCACGCCGGAAGACGTGCGCATGATCATGATCGACCCGAAGATGCTGGAGCTCTCGGTCTACGAGGGCATCCCGCACCTGCTGGCGCCCGTGGTCACCGACATGAAGCTCGCGGCAAACGCGCTGAACTGGTGCGTGGCGGAGATGGAAAACCGCTACAAGGTCATGTCCGACCTTCGCGTGCGTAACCTTGCGGGCTTCAACCAGAAAGTGCGCGAAGCGCGCGCCGCGGGCAAGCCGCTGTTCAACCCGTTCCCCAAGCATCCGGAGGTGCCCGAGCACCTCGACACGATGCCGTTGATCGTCGTCGTCATCGACGAGCTGGCCGACCTGATGATGGTCGCCGGCAAGAAGATCGAAGAGTTGATCGCGCGTCTCGCGCAGAAAGCGCGAGCGGCTGGCATCCATCTGATCCTGGCTACGCAGCGTCCGTCGGTGGATGTCATCACCGGCTTGATCAAGGCGAACATTCCTACGCGCGTTGCATTCCAGGTCTCGTCGAAAATCGACTCACGCACGATCCTCGACCAGATGGGTGCGGAAAGCCTGCTCGGCCAGGGCGACATGCTGTTCCTGCCGCCTGGCACCGGTTATCCACAGCGCATCCACGGCGCGTTCGTTGGCGATGAAGAAGTGCACCGCATCGTCGCGTGGCTCAAGCAGTTTGGTGAGCCCGACTACAAGGATGAAATCCTGCAGGGCCCGCCGAGCGAAGCCAGCGACGTCGAGCCAGGCGAAGACGGTGGCGATGCGGAGCTGGACCCGCTCTACGACGAAGCCGCGGCATTCGTGCTACGCACACGTCGTGCTTCCATCTCGTTCGTGCAGCGTCAGTTCCGCATCGGCTACAACCGCGCGGCACGCCTGGTCGAAGCGATGGAAAGCGCGGGTATCGTGTCGCCGATGGGCATCAACGGACAGCGCGACGTCATAGCGCCCGCCCCGCAGGATTGATCGCAAAAAAAAACGGGCCTTTCGGCCCGTTCTTTTTATTCCTTGGTAAGCAACTTAAGCGGCACCGCAATCGACTTATCCACCGGCTGCTTGTCGACCAGCTTCTTCGCGGTCTCCACGCCGAGGCGGCCGATCTCTTCCGGCTGCTGCGCGACGGTGGCGGCCATCTGGCCATCCTGCACGGCCTTCTTGCCATCCGGCGTACCGTCGAAGCCGACGACGAGCACCTTCTTGTTCTTGCCGGCGAGTGCCTGCACGGCGCCAAGCGCCATTTCATCGTTCTGCGCGAAGATCGCCTGGACGTCGCTGTTACCCTGCAGCAGGTTCTCGGACACCGAAAGGCCCTGCGCGCGGTCGAAGTTCGCCGGCTGCTGTGCCACAACCTTCATGCCCGTGGTGGCGATCTCGTCGTCGAAGCCCTTACCGCGCTCACGCGCCGCGGAGGTGCCGGCCACGCCCTGCAGTTCGATGATGTTGCCCTTGCCGTTGAGCTGCTTCGCGAGGAAGTCGGCCGCCATCTTGCCGCCGGCGATGTTGTCCGAAGCGATATGCGAGGCGACTTCGGCGCCATCGACGCCCCGATCGAGCGTGATCACCGGGATGTTCGCGCGCTGCGCGGACTGCACCGCACCGGCGAGCGCCGAGGAATCCGTCGGGTTGAGCAGGATCACCGAGACGCGCTTCTGGATCAGGTCTTCGACGCTGGAGATCTGGCGCGCCGGATCATCCTGCGCATCGACCACGACCAGCTGCACGCCGGCGGAGTCGGCGGCTTTCTGCGCGCCATCCTTCAGTTCCACGAAGAACGGGTTGTTCTGCGTCGAGAGCGCAAGGCCGATCACCGGCTTGCCACCCGCGGCGGCGCCGCCGGCAGTGGATGCAGCCGCCGGCGAGGATTCGCCCGGACCCTGCTGCGAGCACGCGGCAAGGAGGGTGGCCGCTGCCGCGGCGAGGAAGGTGAGTTTGCGCATGGTGTGTTTCCTCGTGGTGTTCACTGCCGCCTGTCGAGCAGGACGGCGATCAGGATAACGATGCCTTTAACCACCTGTTGGTAGAAAGAGCTTACGCCCAGCAGGTTAAGGCCGTTGTTCAGGAAACCGATGAGCAGCGCGCCAATCAGCGTGCCGAACAGCCAGCCGCGGCCGCCGGCCAGGCTGGTGCCGCCGAGCACCACGGCAGCGATCGCATCCAGCTCGTAACCCTGGCCCGCCGTGGCCTGCGCGGAGTACAGGCGCGAGGTGAGCACGATGCCGGCGAAGGCCGAGAGAAGACCGGAGAGTCCGTAGATGGCGACCTTCATAGGTGCGATGCGGACGCCGGAGAGCCGTGCTGCTTCCTCGTTGCCGCCGATCGCCACGACGTGGCGGCCGAACACCGTGCCGCGCAGCAGGAACCCGCAAACGATGAAGGCGATGAACATCCAGATCACCGGGAGCGGGACCAGGTTGGCGACATAACCGCCGCCGACCAGCGCGAAGCCCTGGTTCGTCACCGGGATCGGGCTGCCCTGGGTGTACGAGAGCGTGAGGCCACGTAGCAGGGTCAGCGTACCCAGGGTCGCGATGAAGGGAGCGACCTTGCCCCAGGAGACCAGCACGCCGTTGACCATGCCGAGGATAAGACCCAGCCCGAGGCCGGCGCCGACACTCAGCACCATGCCATGCCCCGACGCCATGAGGCCCGCGGTGATCGCACCGGTGAAAGCGAGGATCGCGCCGACGGAAAGATCGATGCCGCCGGCGAGGATCACGAAGGTCATGCCGAACGCGATGAGCGCGTTGATCGAGACCTGGCGCAACACCGTGAGCAGGTTACCCGTGGTGAGGAAGTCGGGGCTCATCACCGAGAGGACGATGAAGAGCAGCACCAGGCCGATTACCGAGCCAAGCCGCTGGAGCAGCGTGCTCGCCCGGCTCCAGTTCATTTGCAGCGTCATGTCACTTGCCTCCGGTCGCGGCGGTCATCACGGCTTCCTGGGTGGCGCCGTGGGCATCGAGCAGGGCCGTCGCATGGCCCTCGTGCATCACCAGGATGCGATCGCTCATGGCGAGCACCTCCGGCAATTCCGACGAGATCATGAGGATGGCCACGCCCGTTTCCGCGAGTTGGTTGATGATGTGGTAGATCTCGGCCTTGCCACCCACGTCCACGCCGCGGGTCGGTTCGTCGAGGATGAGCACGCGCGGCTTGAGGGCGAGCCATTTGGCCAGCACGACCTTTTGCTGGTTGCCGCCTGAAAGCGCGCGTACGTCCAGCTCCATGTCGCGCGTGCGGATCTTCAGCGCATCGATGAGGCCGGACGTCTGCTTCTTTTCCGCGCCGCGGTCGACCAGGCCCGCATGCGCGGGAACGCGCGGCAGGCTGACGTTCTCGCGCAGGCTGAGGTCGAGCACGAGGCCTTGGGCCTTGCGGTCCTCGGTGACGAAGCCGAAGCCGGCGTGGATCGCCTCCGTCGGTGTCTTCGGCGTCACCGCCTGGCCATCCAGCGTGACCTTGCCGCTCTCGAGCTTGTCCAGGCCGAACAGCAGGCGTGCCATTTCGGTGCGGCCCGCGCCCAGCAGGCCAGCTACGCCGAGCACTTCGCCCGCATGCAGGTCGAAGCTGATGTCCTGCACCATGCCGCCGGTGATGTGTTCCACCTTCAGGCGCACGTCGCCGATCTTCGGGGTGCGTGTCGGGTAGCGCGCATCGAGCGTGCGCCCCACCATCATCTTCACCACCTCATCGAACGCCAGGCCCGGTACATCACGCGTGCCGACAAACTGGCCATCGCGCAGGATCGAGATGCGATCGCACAGCGCGAAGATCTCTTCCATGCGGTGCGAGACATAGACGATGCCGGTGCCCTGCTCGCGCAGTTCGCGGATGAGCTTGAACAGCGTGGTGGTTTCGCTTTCGGTGAGCGCGGCGGTTGGCTCATCCATGATCAGCACGCGGGCCTTCTGGCCGAGCGCGCGGGCGATTTCCACCATCTGCTGCTGGCCGACGGATAGCCGTTCGACCAGCGTCGTCGGGTCGAGCCTGGTCATGCCGACGCGGGTCAGCCATTCCTTCGCGCGCGTATCCATGGCCTTGCGGTTGAGCAGGCCGAAGCGATGCACTTCGCGACCGAGGAACAGGTTGTCCGCGATGCTCAGCGAGGGGATGAGGTTGAGCTCCTGGTGGATGATCGCGATGCCGTACTTCTCGGCATCGGCGGGCGACGTGATGGAAACCGGCTGGCCGTCGACTTCGATCGAGCCTTCATCGGGCGCATAGATGCCCGTGAGGATCTTCATCAAGGTGGACTTGCCGGCGCCGTTCTCACCCATCAGCGCGTGGACTTCGCCGGCGAGCAGTTCGAAATCGACGCCTTCGAGCACCTTCACCGGGCCGAAGGCCTTGTGGATGTTCCGCATCCTGACGAGCGGCGCGGCCATCAGAAGGTCACGCCGGCATGCAGGATGATGTTCGCGTAGGGCGAGGTTTCACCGGTGCGGACAACGGCCACGGCGCGGCGCGTCGCCGCCTTGAAGTCTTCGTGGTAGAGCTCGTCGACCGGCAGGCCGCCGGCCTCGAGGCGCTCTTTCAGCGCGGCCATCGACGGGTTGTGCGCGTGGATCTCGCTGGCCACGGTCGCGCGCTCCACCGCGAGCTCGGCGAAGATCGCCTCGAACACGGTAGCGAACGCCGGCGTGCCGGGCAGCACGGCTAGATCGATGCACGGGACGCCGTGCGGTACCGGCAGGCCGACGTCACCGATGACCAGGGTATCGGTGTGGCCCATCGCGGCGATGATGCGGTTCAGGTCGGCGTGTAGCAGGCCGTTGCGTTTCACGGGTGGCTCTCCAGGAATGCCGCGACCTCGTCGGCGCGCGGCATACCACCCTGCGCACCCAGGCGCGAGACGGCGATCGCGGCCGTCGCGCAGGCTTTGCGCACGGCCACGTCGAGGCCCTCGGCCAGGTACACCGCGAGGGCGGCATTGAAGGTATCTCCGGCGCCGGTGCTATCCACCGCGTCGACCTTGAAACCGGCCTGGTGGCGCGGCTCTTCATCCTTGTCGCGGAACCACGCGCCATCCTCGCCACGGGTCAGCACGACCGGGCAGGGAGCCTGACGCATGAGCTCACGGAAATCGGTAGCCGCCGGCGCACCGAGCACCATGGCGAGCTCGTGCTGGTTCGGCGTGATGAAACGAACGCGCTCGAGCCACGCGAGCGGCAGCTTCTGCGCGGGCGCGGGATTCAGGATGACCGGGACGCCCTCTTCCTGCGCGATGCGCAGCGTGGCATCGACCGCATCGAGCGGAATTTCGAGCTGGACGAGGACGGCGTCCGCACCGCGGATCACGCCGCGCGCGGCTTCGACCTGAGCGGGTGTCACGCGACCGTTCGCGGCCGGGATCACCACGATGGCGTTCTCGCCACCGGCGACGGTGATGCTGGCGGTACCGCTGCCGATGCCCTCCACCCGCGTGACGTGGCTGACATCGACGCCTTCGGCCTTCAGGCCGTCGTACAGCGATTGCCCGAACGCATCGTCGCCCACGCTGCCGACCATGGCGACCTGCGCGCCCAGCCGTGCCGCGGCTACCGCCTGGTTCGCGCCCTTGCCGCCGGGGATGGTGAGGAAGCGGTCACCGGTGATGGTCTCGCCCGGGCCCGCGAAGCGCGGGGCAAGGGTCACGAGATCCATGTTGATGCTGCCGACGACAACGATTCGCGTCATGCCACGAAGCTCCGAAGGGTGGACCGGAAGGGGGATGGCGCGCAAATATACGCCCAGCCTGCGCACGATGCTTTCATGCGCATGCTTTCATCAGCGGGAAAGGCCCTTGGCCTCGAGCTCGGCGAGGTAGGCCGGCCAGGCGGTGTCGTAGGCGCGGCCAAGGTCGTACAGGATGTCCCAGCCGAAGATGCCGCTGGCGTGGCCATCGTCGAAGCGGATGAGGATGCCGTAATGGCCGGTGGGCTCGATGGCCTCGACGCCCACGTTCTGCTTGCCCGCAACAAGAACTTTCTGACCCTTGCCGTGGCCTTGCACCTCGGCGCTGGGTGAATTCACCCGCAGGTACTCATAGGGCAGGCGGAACTGCTCACCGTTGTCGAAGCTGACCTCGAGGACGCGCGAGGCCTGGTGCAGGGTGATGTCGAGGGGGCGCGGGCGGTTCATTGGAGCCTTGGTGCATTGAACTGTGGGAGCGCGCTTGCGCGCGATGGGGGGTGCCGCAACACCCATCGCGCGCAAGCGCGCTCCCACAGAGATCTGCTTTTAGGGAGCGTGGCCGAAGCCGCCGCCGGTGCCCTGTTCCAGCGGCGGCGGGTCGCCCGCCACCGCCAGGAGCGAGGTGGCGTAAGCGTCTTCCATGCTCACCGTGGAGACCTCGTCCCAGCTAAAGAACGACGGCTCGCGCAGCCATTCCGCATCGGGGGTGATCTCCTGCATGTTGAAGCCGTCGTCTTCGACGCTGACAAGGCGGCCGATGTAGCAGACCTCCGCCTCGTCCTCGCTATCGACGTGCACACCGATCACCGGCGCATGCGCGGCGGCGGCCTTCACGACCTGGCTGATCTCGTCCAGGGGGAAGTCGGCAGGCGGCGTCGGCGCGATGCCCTTGAGGGCGAGCGCCTTCTCGAGGAAGCCGGCGTGCTTGTCCGGTGCCTCGAATTCGGAGATGTCGCGGTGCCGCATGATGTACATGCCGTCGTAGCTGACACCGTCGCCGATGACCCACAGCAGGAAAAATTCGCGGCCGACTCCGCCCACGTAGCCGCAAAAGCTGCCGTGTTCGAGTTCGCCGCGCCAGATACGAACGAGCTGGCCGCTGTCCTGCGCTTCACGCAGGGACGCACGCTGGCCGTTCGTTTTGAGTTGGATAACCTTGCCCATAGTGGTCAATAGTTTACCGGAGGGAGGGCCCTCCGGTGTTTAGAGGATGTAAGTTCAGAGAATGTAACGGCTCAGGTCCTCGTCCTTGACGAGCGAAGACAGGTTTTTATCGACATAATCGGCGTCGATCACGTACTTTTCGCCGGATTTGTCAGCCGCCTCGAACGAGATCCGCTCCAGCAGCCGCTCCATGACCGTGTGCAGGCGGCGGGCGCCGATGTTTTCGGTCCGCTCGTTCACCTGGAAGGCCACGTCGGCCAGCCGGTCGATGCCGGTCTCGGTGAAGTCCAGGGTGACGCCCTCGGTATGGAGCAGCGCAACATATTGCTTGGTCAGCGCATTGTTCGGCTCGCGCAGGATCCGCTTGAAGTCGTCGACCGACAGGGCGTTCAGCTCCACACGGATGGGCAGGCGGCCCTGCAGTTCCGGGATCAGGTCCGACGGCTTGGCCAGCGAGAACGCACCCGAGGCGATGAACAGCACGTGGTCGGTCTTGATCGGGCCGTACTTGGTCGAGACGGTGGAGCCCTCGACCAGCGGCAGCAGGTCGCGCTGCACGCCTTCGCGACTGACGCCGGCACCGCCCCACTCGGAGCGCTGGGCGACCTTATCGATCTCGTCGATGAAGACGATGCCGTTCTGCTCGGCGCTGTCGACCGCGCGGGCACGCAGCTCGTCGTCGTTCATCAGCTTGCCGGCCTCTTCCTCGACCAGCAGCGGCCGGGCCTGGCGGATGGTCATCTTCCGCTTCTGCGACTTCTGGCCGCCCAGGTTCTGGAACATCTTGCCCAACTGCTGGCTCATTTCCTCCATGCCGGGCGGGGTCATGATCTCCACGCCCACGTTCATGGCGAAATCCAGCTCGATCTCGCGGTCATCCAGCGCGCCTTCGCGCAGCTGCTTGCGCATCTTCTGCCGGGTATCGCTGTCGATCGCGGGCGCGCTGGCGCCGGTGTCGTCCCAGCCCGAGGACTGGCGGCGCGGCAGCAGGGCGTCGAGGAGGCGATCCTCCGCCGCATCCTCGGCCTGACTCTTCACCCGGGTCTTGGCCTGCTCGCGGACCAGCTTGTACGAGACATCGGCAAGATCGCGGACGATCGACTCCACATCCTTGCCGACATAGCCCACTTCGGTGAACTTGGTGGCTTCGACTTTCACGAAGGGCGCGTTGGCCAGGGTTGCCAGCCGGCGGGCGATCTCGGTCTTGCCGACGCCGGTCGGGCCGATCATCAGGATGTTCTTGGGGGTCACTTCATCGCGCATGCCCGGCTCGAGCTGCATGCGGCGCCAACGGTTGCGCAGCGCGATGGCCACGGCACGCTTGGCGTCGTGCTGGCCGACGATGAACCGGTCCAGTTCGTTGACGATTTCGCGGGGGGTCAGTTCGGACATCGGGCTCAGAGCTCTTCGATCGAAACGTTGTGGTTGGTGTAGATGCAGATATCGCCAGCGATCTTCAGCGCTTTTTCGGCGATCGTGCGTGCATCCATCTCGGTGTTCTCGAGCAGGGCCAGCGCGGCGGACTGCGCGTAGGGGCCACCCGAGCCGATGGCGATGAGGCCATGCTCAGGCTCGAGCACGTCGCCATTGCCGGAAATAATCAGCGAAGCGTCCTTGTCGGCCACGGCCAGCATGGCTTCGAGCCGGCCCAGGCGGCGGTCGGTGCGCCATTCCTTGGCCATCTCGACGGCGGCGCGGGTGAGGTTGTAGCCGTGCTTCACCAGCTTCTCTTCGAACAGCTCGAAGAGCGTGAACGCGTCAGCGGTGGCACCGGCGAACCCGGCGAGGACATCGCCACGGCCAAGGCGGCGCACCTTGCGGGCGTTCGCCTTCATCACGGTGTTGCCTAGGGTGACCTGGCCGTCGCTGCCGATGACGACCTTGTCGCCGCGGCGGACGCAGACGATGGTCGTTGCGTGCATCGATTCCATGGGGGATTCCTTGTACGAGACCGCAGAAATGGGGCCGCTCCGTGCCCCAACCAACCCCGGGCCCGGCTAGGACCGGCTGCCCTTCCGCGTCGCCCGTGGGTGGGCGGCGTCGTACACCTTCGCCAGGTGCTGGAAATCGAGGTGGGTGTAGATCTGGGTGGTGGCGATATCCGCATGGCCCAGCAACTCCTGCACGGAGCGGAGATCCCCGGAGGATTCCAGCATGTGGCTCGCGAACGTGTGACGAAGCATGTGCGGGTGGACCCGCTTGGTATGGCCCAGCGAGAGCTTGGCCAGCCGCGCCTGTACCGTGCGCGGGCTGATCGTGCCGCCGTCGCGGCCCTTGAATACGGCCTGGTCGGGACCATTGCCGCCCGCGGCGGCGAGATCCTGTAACGCCTTGATCGCAAAGCGGCCGACGGGAAGGATGCGGGTCTTGCTGCCCTTGCCGAGCACGCGGACCAGCCCTTCCTCGAGATCCAGGTCGCTCCAGTGCAGGCCGCACAACTCCGAGAGACGCAGGCCGCTGGAATAGAACAGCTCCATCATGGCGCTATCGCGTGGCGCGAGGCTGCCGCCGAGGTTGGTCTCGACGAGCGCCTTGGCCTCGTCGGCGTCGAGCACATCCGGCAGCTTGCGGCGCACCTTGGGGCCGCGGACCGCTGCGGCGGGGTCGTGGGCCAGCAGGCCCTCACGGCTTAGGTAGCGGAACAGCGTGCGGCAGGCGGAGAGCAGTCGCTGGATGCTCGCCGGCTGCAGGCCGTCGTCCTTGCCCTTGCCGCTGCCCCGGTGCGCACGCGCGATCATCATGCGCAGGCGCTCCGGGCTCAGCGCATCGAACGAGCTGAGCCCCTCGGCCTCCATGAACACGAGCAGCTTGTCCAGGTCGCGACGGTACGCAGCCAGGGTGTGCGCGGAGGGCGCACGTTCGGCGGAGAAGTGGCGCAGGAAGGCCTCGACGGCCTCGCGCGGGCTCACGCAGCCTTCCGGGCCCGTTCGATCGCCGAGCCTACCGTGGTTGAAATCATGTCGAGGAACAGCGTGCCCATGCCGGGGTGGAACCGGTTGGCATCGGCGCTGCCGATCGCCAGCAGGGCATCCGGGCCGATCCGCATCAGCGCGGCCGAGCGCACGTCGGGTGCCGCGTCGCCGAACAGCCGGTGCAGCTTGTCGGGTGCGAGGCGCCCGGCCACTGGGTCGCTGTGCTCCAGGAACGAGGCGAACTCCGGCAGGCCCGCGGTGCCACGCGGCTCGCGCAGCAGCCACGGCTCGTCGGGCAGGCCGCCCAGGTCGCCGAAGAACACGAGGCGGACCCGCTCGGACTGGAAATCATCGGTAAGGCGGCGGACGACGCTTCGCACGGTCTCTTCCACATCACCGGCGCTGAGCAGGGCCAGCATCAGGCCGTGCACGCGGCGCATCAGGCCTTCGTTATCGCCGGCGATCGCCGAAAGTTCGCGCAGGCGCGTCTCGAGTTCGGCGTTCTTCTCGCGCAGCGTACGCAGCTGGTGCACGGCGAGCGACGCGGCGGGGCCGTTCGCGCTCGGGAGGGTCAGCTCGTTGGCGAGTTCCGGATAATCGGCGAGGAACGTCGGGTGCCGCCGCAGGTACGACGCCACGGTGGCTGGCTTGATGTCGCCGTCGATCGCGGTGTCGGTCATGGCGCGGGTGTCCTTCGTAATGCTCTGGCGCCGAGTGTGCCGCTTTCGCGCCTCCGCGTCACACTTCGCCTTCAAAAACGAACGCGGCGGGGCCGGTCATCCACAGGGTGTGGCCCGGGCCCTGCCATGCGATGCTGAGCGTGCCGCCGGGCAGTTCCACCGATACGACGGGCGCGGCCAGGCCGAGCGCGTGCGATACAGCCGCAGCGGCACAGGCGCCCGTTCCGCAGGCCTGGGTCCAGCCACTGCCACGCTCGTGCACGCGCAGCTTCAGCCGGTCCGGGGCCACGCGCTGGGCGAAGCCGATGTTGGCGCCGTCCGGGAAAATGGGGTGGTTCGTCAGCGCGGGGCCAAGGCGGTCGACGCGCGGATCGTTCACGTCATCGACGAACACGACGCCGTGCGGGTTGCCCATGGAGACTGCGCCAAAGCTCACCTCTTCGCCCTCGACGTGCAGCGTGTACGTCGCGTGCGGCGCGTGGTCGAGCGGGATATGGGCGGGGTCGAAATCGGGCTCACCCATGTCGACGGTGACGGTCGAGCCGTCCAGCACCCTTACGGTGACCGGGCCTGACGGGCTCTCCAGGCGGACGGGTACATCGCGCTCGATCACGCCATCGCGGTAAAGCCACGCCGCCACGCAGCGCACGCCGTTGCCGCACTGGCTGGCGGGCGAGCCATCGGCGTTCCACAGGCCGTAATAGAACTCGCAGCCCGGATCGCGCGCCGGCTCGATGCTGATGAGCTGGTCGAAGCCGATCCCGGTGTGCCTGTCGGCCAACGCCCTGATGCGGTCGGCATGGGGGACGCGGCCGGCATCCTCGCGCCAGTCCACGATCACGAAGTCGTTCCCGATCCCGTGCATCTTGGTGAAGCGGGAAGGCATGGCGGCGTTACTGGTGGATGATGGGGTTGTACGGCGACAGCGAGGTGCTTACCGGCGCCGGCACATCAACCGTGGATGCGCGGGCGGGCTGTACCGCGGGATTCGTCGCCTCCTGCAGCGTCTGGCCCTGGTGCCCCTGGGGCGGCGCGGCGGCTGGCTTCGCGGTCGTGCCCGGCGCGGGTGGCGGCGGCAGGTACAGGTCACCCTTGTTGCCACAGCCTTCGAGGCTGGCCACGGCGGCGCAAACGAGGACGAGGGGCAGGATCAGTCGGCGCATGGGCGTCTTCCCGGAAACGGCGGCCAGTATAGCCCCCGGTGCCGTCAAAGCGCCTTCTCGAGGCGCAGGGCATCGGCGCCGTCGCCGTAGTACTTCGCGTACTCGCCGATCCGGTGGTAACCCATGCGCTCGTACAGGCGGATGGCGACGCCGTTGTCCTTGCGGACCTCCAGGCGTAGCGCACGGCAGCCGCGACCGCGCGCGGCGTCTTCGGCCGCCTCGATCAGCGCCGAACCCACGCCCTTGCCGCGGGCCTGGGGTTTCGTGGCGATCGAATACAGGCGCGCGATCGTCGTGCCCTTGCGGTAGAACACGACCGCGGTGCCGAGGAAGCGCCGGTGGTTCGCACTGGCGACGAGCACCTGCGCCGTTTCGCTGTCGAGGTGTTTGCGGTACTGGGCGCGGCTCAGGCGGTCGGTGTCGAAGGTCGCATCTTCGAGAGCGACCAGGTCGTCGAGATCACTGACCTCGGCGCGACGGACGCGTACCGCGGCGGTTACCGGGGGTGGACGCATGCGCTTGGAGACTCCGGCGCGAAAGTGGGGGGGGCGGGGCAAGCGCGGCACTGTAGACCCGTGGGCGCGACGGATCAATGACTTTTCCCTAAACCCCCTGCATGCGGCCCCCTCGCCCGCCTTGTATGGAGGCACGCCGCGGAACACACTGCGCCACCGGCGAACATCCGGCCCCGGGCGGGGTCGATGCAAGGTATCCGCCGTGGAATCGAGGTCACATGAGCCGGCTCGTCATCGTCGTGGAAAAGGCCTCGGACTGGGGCTCGTACTACCCGTCCGCCGATGTCGTCAGCGCCATGGACTACCTCCGCGAGCCTGTCGGCAGCGATGACGAGCGCACCCACGTCATCAATTTGTGCCGTAGCTACAAGTACCTGGGCACCGGTTACTACGTGTCGCTGCTCGCCGAGGCGCGCGGGCACAAGGTGATTCCCTCGGTGCGCACGGTGAACGACCTGCGTCGCCGCTCGCTGTACGGCCTGCACATCGAAGACCTCAACGAGAAGCTCGACACCTTCCTGCCGGAGGGTGGCCGCGACGCCACCGACTTCGGCGTGCTGGTCTATTTCGGCGAGACCGCCTTCCCCGACCTGCAGGATCTTGCGAGGCAGATCTTCGATCTGTTCCCGTGCCCGCTCATGCGCATCGAGTTCGAGCGCGAGCGCATCTGGCAGATTTCGTCGGTGAAGCCCGTGGGCCTGCACACGCTGGATGATGCCCAGGAGGATGCGTTCGCCGCGGCGCTGGAGAAGTTCTCGCGCAAGATCTGGCGCCGCCCGCGCGCGCGCAAGCAATACCGCTACGACATCGCCATGCTGGTGGATCCGAATGAATCGATGCCACCGTCGAACAAGAAGGCGCTGAAGCAGTTCATCGAAGCGGGCAAGCACCTCGGCATCGAGGTGGATCCGATCGGCAAGAACGATTACCAGCGCCTCGCCGAATACGATGGCCTGTTCATTCGCGAGACGACGGCGAGCGACAACCACACCTACCGCTTCGCCCATCGCGCCGAACGCGAAGGCATGGTGGTGATGGATGACCCGACCTCGATCCTGCGCTGCACGAACAAGATCTTCCTTAACGACCTGATGGTGGCGCGCAAGCTCGCGACGCCGAAGACCGAAATCCTTTACCGCGACGACCTGCGCCGGATGCGCGACCTGCCCGAGCGGCTGGGCCTGCCCATCGTGCTGAAGATCCCGGATGGTTCCTTCTCGCGTGGCGTCGTCAAGGTGGAATCCCCCGAGGCGCTGGAGAAGGCGGCTGCGGAGCTGTTCTCGCACAGCGCCCTGCTCATCGCCCAGGAATACCTTTACACCGAGTTCGACTGGCGCATCGGCGTGCTCAACCACGAGCCGCTCTACGCGTGCCAGTACTTCATGTCGCGCGGCCACTGGCAGATCTACAACCACGGCGCGAAGGGCACGGCCAAATCCGGCGGCTTCCGCACGGTGCCCGTGCGCGAGGCGCCTTCCGATGTGGTGAAGCTGGCGCTGAAGGCCACGCAGACCATCGGTGACGGGCTATACGGTGTCGACCTGAAGCAGGTGAACGACCGTGCCGTGGTGATCGAGGTGAACGACAACCCCTCGATCGATGCCGGCGTGGAAGACGCCTACCTGGGCGAAGACCTCTACCTGCGCATCATGCAGGAGTTCCTGCGCCGGCTGGAGCTGAAGCGCCTGGGTATCCAGCCGTAAGGCATCGCGCGCAAGCGCGCTCCCACAAGAGCCCGGTACCCGGCTGTTGTGGGAGCGCGCTTGCGCGCGATGCGTCAGCTCAACGCCGCCACAAAGCCGCAATCAACTCCAACGGCAGCCGCGGCTGCAACACCACCAGCACGCTCATCGGCGCGAGCATCAACCAGAACGACGGCGTCCAGCCCAGCAGCTCGCTGCGCCCCGAAAGCGGCGTGAGCAACAGCAGCAACATCCCGCCGGCCAGCCAGGCCAGGGCGATCAGGGCAACGGTACGGCGCGGGGTCAGGCTCTCGTGCATGGCGGCGGTCACTTCCGTGGTGGTCGGTGGGTGGATCCTCCGCCGCCGGTGTCTCACGGACCGCGACCGGGCCGGTCGGCCGTGGCAGTTGGTAGAATCGGCCTACCGGGCACGCGGCCCGGCCATGAGCCAGGAGCCTCCATGAGCGCTGAAGCGCAACGTTTCGCCGTATTCGGCCACCCCATCGCGCATTCGCTGTCGCCGGAGATCCATGCGGCGTTCGCGAAACAGCTGGGCATCCGCCTCGAATACACGACGATCGATGCCGCCCCGGCCGATTTCGAGGCCGAGGTGCGCCGCTTCTTTGCCGATGGTGGCGTGGGCGCCAACGTGACCCTGCCGCACAAGCATGCCGCGTTCGCCCTGGCCCACGAGCGTAGCGAGGCCGCCCAGCGCACCGGCGCAGCCAACACCCTCTCCCGCCTGCCCGGCGGTGGTATCGCCGCCCACAACACCGATGGCGGCGGTTTCGTGCGTGACATCACCGAGCGCCACGGCTTCGACCTGCGCGGCCATGACGCCCTGCTGCTCGGCGCCGGCGGCGCGGCCAAGGCCGTCGCCTGGGCCCTGATGGATGCCGGCGTGCAGACGCTGACCATCGTGAACCGCACCCCGGAGCGCGCCGACGAGATCGCCGACGCCATCGGCGAGCCCGCCCGTTGCCACACCCGCTATTGGGATGGCCTGGACGGCGAATGCTTCGACCTGGTGGTCAACGCCACCTCCATCGGCGTCACCGGCGGCGATTTCGACCTGCCGATGTCCATCGTCCAGGAGCATTCCACCGCCTACGACCTCTGCTACGGCGCCGCTGCAGCCGGCTTCAAGGGCTGGGCCCTGGCAGCCGGCGTGCGCCCGGACTGGTTCCGCGACGGCCTGGGTATGCTGGTCGAGCAGGCCGCCGACGCCTTCGAACGCTGGCACGGCCAGCGCCCGGACACCGACCCGGTGTACCGGGAGTTGCGTCAGCGCTACTGATGGCCCTCGCCTGCCGCCCGGGCTGCGGGGCGTGCTGCATCGCCCCGTCGATCAGCTCGCCCATCCCCGGCATGCCCAACGGCAAACCGGCAGGCATCCGCTGCATCCAGCTCAGCGACGACAACCGCTGCAAGATCTTCGGCCACCCCGACCGGCCGAAGGTCTGCGGGGGCCTTCAGCCTGAAGCCGTCATGTGCGGCCCGAACCGCGAACACGCGATGGCCTGGCTGGCCGCGCTGGAACACGCGACCGCCGCCTGAGCTCACTTCACGGCGGCAGGATCAAAGTGCGGGTTCTCGATGATCGCAAAGCGATTGCCAAACGGATCCGTGACCGCGGCGACCTTGATGCCGCCACCGACTTCGGTGACGGGGTCGAGCGAGGTCGCGCCGGCAGCGATCAACCGCGCAAACACCGCGTCGATATCGGACACGCCCCACAGCGCCTGCGAACCATCCGTACCCGGCGTGCCGTCGGGAATTAGCCCGAGTTCGAATCCGCCGACATTGAAGCCGACGTAGAACGGCTCATCGAAGTAAGGCGCGACCTCGAGCACGTCCGCATACCATTGCTTGCCCCTGGATAGGTCGGTGACCGGATAGATGGCCGTACGTAGACCGAGGATCATGTTGCCTTCCTTAAAAGGTGAAGCAGCGACCTTAGCGAACCAACTGCCGAACCCCAAGCGCAACAATCACCGACCCGCACACGCGATCGATACCCTTCTTCCAATGCCGGTAGCGCGCGGCGACGCGTGGCGTGGCGAACAGCACGGCGACCATGGCGTACCAGGTGGACGACACCACGGCGACGGTGGCGAGCATGCCGAGGAAGGTTGGTGGATTCACGTGGGCCGGGGCGGCTGCCGCGAACACGGCGGCGAAGAAGGCCATGGACTTCGGGTTGGCGATGTTGGTGGCGACGCCCGCGCGGAACGACTGCCAGATGGTCGGGCCGCCCTCGTCGAGCCGGGCGGCGCCGGCTGAGCCGGCCTTGACGATCAGCCGCCCGCCGAACCAGATCAGGTACGCGGCACCGGCGATCTTCACCGCCAGCGCAATCCACGGGAACGTCGCGAACACGATGCCGACGCCGAGGATCGAGCAGGTGGCCCAGAACAGGTTCACCACGACGATGCCGGCCACCAGGGCCAGCGCGTCGGCGGTGTTGGTCGAAGCCGCCTTATGCGCGACCGCCACGAAGTTCGGCCCCGGGATCACCACGCCGACGATATAGACGGAGAAGACGACGGCGATGGCGTGGATGTCGAGCATCCGGCGATCTTACGCCATGCTCACCGCGATCCACGCCAGCACGATGGCGACCACGTCTTCGATCAAGGCACCCGGCCGGTCCGACTTGAACGACCGCGCCATGGCGCTACGCAGAGCGGAACCGCCGTATGTGCCGATCACCGCGCCGACGATGCCGGCGATGAGCCCGCCCAGCAGCATGCCGTGGGCCGCGCCTACACAGGCACCGCTCAGGGCGCCCGTGATGATGCGGGTGCCGAACTGCACGGGGATCTTGCGGCTCGGCGTCGAAGGCAGCTGGTCGGTCACCAGTTCCGCCAGGGCGGCGATGCCGAAGATCCACGGCGTCCACGCGTAGCCCATGAAGGCCAGCGGTGTGCCGGCCAGGGCCAGGCCGCCAAACCGGGCGGCGATGGCGACTGCGGCCGGGGCCAGCATGGCGCGCAGGCCGGCGACGATACCGATGAGCAGGGCGAGCAACAGGATCATGGCGGGGCTCCCTGGGGTGTGCTGGCATTCGAAGCCCCGGAGGCACGCCGTGGCTTGGGGGAAATCACCGTGCCAGGCGCCGCGGGAGTGTGATGGGGCGCACCCTTGTCGCCTCGTTGCAACAATCGGCAGGGAAGATGGCCCGCCCGCAGGGGCCGTCCGACAGGGGGCCGGCCTGGTTGCGGGCAGCGTTACGGAATTCCCCCAATGATCTCCGCCTCTCGCATCGCCGCGGTACCCCGCCGCGCGATCATCGTCGTTGTCGTCACGGCCGTGCTGGTCGTGGCCGCCCTTGTGCTGGGCGTTCGCCAGCAGCATGAGCTGGCCGAGGCCGACGCCCCGGCAAAGCTGCCCGAACCCGCGGTCACCGCCGGCGCCTCCCCCGAAATCGACATCCTGCTGGGCCTGGCCCGCGATGCGACCAAGGAGGGCCGCCTGGTCGCCCCGCAGGGTAACAACGCCTACGAGTACTACCTTTCCATCCTGCAGCTGGATGCGAAGAACGCCACCGCCACCGATGCCCTGCGCGAAACCCTGCCGTTCGCCTCGCAGACCATCGAGCGGCAGATCAACCGCCGCGACCTGGAAGAAGCGCGCCGCGAGATCGCCCTGCTTCGCGACTTCGATCCGACCAACTACACGCTGATCATCCTGGGCGCCAAGCTGGACGCCCAGCAGCAGGTGGTCACGGCGGAAGACGAAGCCAAGGCCGACGCGATCCGCAGGCGAAACGGCGGCTGAGGCCGTCAGCCCGCCTTTGGCGTTAGCCCCACTGGGTAACCCCCTGGCCCGGCGGAACCTTCGGGCCGGGGACTGGTTCATGGTCCGTCGCGGGGCACTGGCCTATGATGGCTCCTCCCCCCAGGCAAGGAGCCTAGCCCCATGTACCGCATCGGAACCCTGTTGTTCATGGCCGTCCTCGGCGGCGCCGCCCTCAGCGCGTGCCAGACCGCACCGGCCACCTCCCCCGCCTCGGCGCCTGCGCCGGTCAAGGGCTTCGTCACTGATGAAAAGGCCTTCGACGCCTTCATCGCCACGAAGCCGACCGCCGAACAGTTCAAGGCCGCCTACCCCGATGTCCTGCTGGTGATGCCTAACACGCCCACCACCATGGAAATCCGCATGAACAACAGCCGCTACTTCCCCCAGTGGGATGAATCCGGCCACATCACCGGCGGCAAGTTCCAGTAGGAGCGCACCCTGTGCGCGACATCCTTCGCGATATCGCCACAGGATCGGGAAGGGGGGACTAAAATCCCCCCATGCCTAATAACCTGCGCCCCTTCAAGGGCATCCTCCCCCGCCTCGGCCAGCGCGTTTACGTCGACCCTGCCGCCACCGTCATCGGCGATGTCGAACTGGCCGACGATGTCTCGATCTGGCCCGGCGCGGTCGCCCGTGGTGATGTCCACCACATCCGGATCGGCGCCCGCAGCAACCTGCAGGATGGCGCCATTATCCACGTGACCCACGACGGTCCGTACACCCCGGGTGGCTTCCCCACGATCATTGGCGCCGACGTCACCATCGGCCACGGTGCGGTGATCCACGCCTGCACGATCGAGGATGCGTGCCTGATCGGCATGCACGCGACGGTGCTCGATGGCACCGTGGTGAAGAAGAACGCCTTCATTGCCGCCGGTGCGGTCGTGCCGCCGGGCAAGGTGGTGGGTGAGCGTGAGCTGTGGGTGGGGAACCCGGCCAAATTGGTGCGGGTGCTCAGCGATGCCCAGGTGGAGCAGCTTTATTACTCGGCGGCTAACTATGTGAAGTTGAAGGATAGTTACCTGCTGGAGGGGTGAGGCGCCGGGATCGCGCGCAAGCGCGCTCCCACAAAAGGGGGGCTGGCCTTCCAAAACAGGGGCTTAGCGCCTTTACATCGCACTGCTTGATTTGGCCTCGCGACAGCACCACGCTGGGTGTCGAACGAGGAGACACCATGGACAGCACCACGAACCCCCTTCTGGACCCCAGCGGCGAACTGCCGGCGTTTTCGGCCATCCGCCCGGAACACGTCGAACCGGCCATCGACCGCCTGATCGCCAACCAGCGCGCCGGCATCGACCAGATCACCGCCGCGGGCGCCACGCGCGACTTCGAGCACGTGATGCTGGCGCAGGAACGCCTGGACCAGGCCCTTTCGCGCGCCTGGTCGCCGGTGAGCCACCTCCACTCGGTGGCCGATAGCGAAGCCCTGCGCAAAGTGCACGGCGCCGCCGAGGAAAAGCTGACCGACCACGGGATCGAGGTAGGCCAGAACCGCGAACTGTATGCGGCCACCCAGGCCGTGGCCGATAGCGCCGGTTTCGGCGCGCTGCCCGTCGCCGCGCGCGCCGCGGTCGATCACGCCTTGCGCGATTTCCGCCTTTCCGGCGTCGCGCTGGAAGAACCGGCGCGCACGCGCTTCCGCGAGATCGGCGTCGAGCTTTCGAAGCTGACCACGGAATTCTCGAATGCCGTGCTCGATGCGACCGAGGCCTGGCACAAGCACATCACCGACGAGCGCGACCTGGCGGGTATCCCCGCTTCGGGCCGCGCCGTGCTGCGCGAATACGCCCGCGAGGAAAAGCTCGACGGTTTCCTGGTGACGCTGAAGCAGCCGAGCGTGCAGGCCGTGCTTACCTATGCGGAGAATCGCGACCTGCGCTTCGACGTGTATTACGCCTACCAGACCCGCGCCTCGGACCAGGGTCCGAACAAGGGCAAGTTCGACAACTCCGAGCGCATTGAAAAGATCGTCGCGCTGCGCCACGAAGCCGCGCAACTGCTTGGCTTCGCGAATGCCGCCGAAGAGTCGCTGGCTACCAAGATGGCGACCTCGCCGCAGGCGGTGCTCGATTTCCTGCGCGATCTCGCCGCGAAGGCGCGCCCGCGTGCCCGTGAGGAACTGGCCGAGCTGCGCCGCTTCGCCACCGAGACGCTGAAGATCGACAACCTCGAGCCCTGGGACGTCGCCTTCGCCGCCGAGCGCCTGCGCCAGGAGCGCTACGCGCTGGACGAAGAACAGCTCAAGCCGTACTTCCCGGCACTGCAGGTGGTGCAGGGCCTGTTCGACGTCGTCGAGCGCCTCTACGGGGTGACGTTCACCCAGCGCAAGGACGTGGACACCTGGAACAAGGACGTCACCTACTACGACCTCAGCAACGCCGATGGCACGGTGTTCGCCGGCGCATACGTCGACCTGTACGCGCGCTCCGGCAAGCGCGGTGGCGCGTGGATGGATGTGTGCGAAGCGCGCTTCCGCGATGGCGAGCACCTGCAACTGCCGGTGGCGTTCCTCACCTGCAACTTCCCGCCGCCGACCGATGGCGCGCCCGCACTGCTCACCCACGATGACGTGCTGACGCTGTTCCACGAATTCGGCCACGGCCTGCACCACATGCTTACCGAGGTGGATATCCCTTCGGTCGGCGGCATCGATGGCGTGGAGTGGGATGCGGTGGAACTGCCGAGCCAGTTCATGGAGAACTTCGCGTGGGATCGCGAGGCGCTGCGCCTGTTCGCGAAGCACTACCAGACCGGCGAGCCGCTGCCCGATGAGCTGTATGAGCGCATGCTCAAGGCGCGTCATTTCCACACCGGCATGTTCCTCGTCCGCCAGCTCGAATTCGGCCTGTTCGATTTCCGCCTGCACCTGGAATACGACCCGGTGCGTGGCGCCCGCCCGATGGAGGTGCTGGAGGAGGTCCGCAAGGAAGTCTCGGTGCTGCACCCGCCGGTGTGGCAGCGCTTCCCGCACGCCTTCACCCACATCTTCGCCGGCGGTTATTCGGCCGGTTACTACAGCTACCTGTGGGCGGAAGTGCTTTCGGCCGACGCGTTCGAGCCGTTTGAGGCCGCCGGCGTGCTGGACCGCGCCACGGGCGAGCGTTTCCGCAGGGAAATCCTGGCCGTGGGCGCCACCCGCCCCGCCCTCGCCTCGTTCACGGCCTTCCGCGGCCGTGAGCCACAGCCCGAGGCCCTGCTGAAGAGCTACGGCCTGGCCTGACGGCAGCCGGAAACCCGCCTGACGCCGGGCCGTCACGCGGGTTTCCTTTACAATGGGGCGATGAAGATCGCCTCGTGGAACGTCAATTCGCTGAAGGTCCGCCTGCCCCACCTCCAGCAGTGGCTGGGCGAGGCGGCGCCGGACATCATCGCGCTGCAGGAAACCAAGCTCACCGACGACAAGTTTCCCGTCGATGAGATCGCCGCGATGGGCTACCGCTCCGTGTTTTCGGGGCAGAAGACCTACAACGGCGTGGCCATCCTCGCGAAAGAGGAGCTAACCGATGTCGTGACCGACATCGAGGGCCTCGACGATCCCCAGCGCCGCATCCTCGCCGCCACCGTGGGCGACGTGCGCGTCATCAACCTCTATGTGGTGAACGGCAAGGCGCTCGGCGACGAGAAGTACACGTACAAGCTGCACTGGCTGGCGCAGGTACGTAACTTCATCGAGAAGGAGCTGGCGAAGCACCCGAAGCTGGTGGTGCTCGGCGATTTCAACATCTGCCGCGACGACCGCGATGTTTACGATCCCGTCGCATGGGGCGAGGATATCTTCTGCTCGCCGCCGGAACGCGCCGCGTTGCAGGCCATCTTCGATACAGGCCTTCACGACAGCTTCCGCATGTTCTCGGAAGAGGCCGGTCTCTTCAGCTGGTGGGACTACCGCCAGGCTGCTTTCCGGCGCAACATGGGGCTGCGGATCGACCTCATCCTGATCAGCGATGCACTCAAGGCCGTGGCCACTTCGTCGATCATCGACAAGGCGCCCCGGAAGTGGGAGCAACCGTCCGACCACGCGCCTGTCGCGCTGGAGTTAACGCTTTGAACGTACCCAAATCCGAATGGCCCAGCTCCCTGGACGACAAGGAACTGGAAGAACTCGATACCTACCTGCGCACGCACGGTGGCGATGGCGACCTCATGCTCGATGGCGTGCATGGGCTGCTCTCCGCGGTGGCCGTGGGGCCGCTCGAGGTCAAGCCGGAAGAGTGGCTGCACGAGGTGCTCCACGACGCGTTCGAGGATGAGGACCAGGGCAACCGCGTGCTCGCCCTGCTGGCCAAGTTGAACGACTCGGTCAGCGCCGAGCTCGACGTCGACGCTTATGAACCGATCCTCGGCGAAATCGATACCGAGGAAGGCCCGATGCTGTCGGCCGCAGGCTGGTGCGAGGGCTTCAGCCGTGGCATCGACATGCGCGCGGCGCTGTGGGAAAGCCGCCTGGCCGAAGACCCGGAGCTCATGCAGCTGCTGGGGCCGGTCATGGCGCTCGCCGTCGACGAAGGCGTGCTCCAGGCGGATGCCGAGTTCGAGAAGCTGACGGACGAGGAATACGACGAGTGCCTCGGCCAGCTGCCCACCGTGCTGACCGCCGTGGGGCAATACTGGCTCGACAACCCGCCAAAGGACGCGGAAATCGCGGCCATGGCCCGGCCGAACCGCGAAGGCGAGGAACACCCACCACGCCACCGGGCGGGGCATTGGGTGCATTGACACCCTGAGGGGTCGGGATCGCGCGCAAGCGCGCTCCCACAACGCCGATGAAAGCGGCCGTCGCGCTCTTGTGGGAGCGCGCTCGCGCGCGATGGGCCCGCCGGAACGCATCGTTCACGCCAAGAGCCTTCCCGGCAGCCGGCGGAAGCGCCATCTTGTGCGCATTCCACGACCACCCCGGAGCCCACCATGACTTACCGCAGCATCATCCGCCGCGTCCGCGGCATGGATACCGCCGACGGCGCCGGTGTAAAGCTCAAGCGCGTGATCGGCCAGCCGGCCCTCGACATGCTGGATCCGTTCCTCATGCTCGACGAATTCCGTTCGGACCAGGCCGGCGACTACATCGAAGGCTTCCCCGACCACCCGCACCGCGGCTTCGAGACCGTGACCTACATGCTCGCCGGGCGCATGCGCCATGGCGACAACAAGGGCAACACCGGCGACCTCGGTCCGGGCAGCGTGCAGTGGATGACCGCCGGCAGCGGCCTGATCCACTCGGAGATGCCGCAGCAGGAAGAAGGCCTCATGTGGGGCTTCCAGCTGTGGGTGAACCTGCCCGCCGCGGACAAGATGACAGCCCCGCGTTACCAGGACATTCCGCCGGGCGAGATCCCGGTGGTGCATCCGGCGGCTGGCGTCATCGTGAAGGTCGTGGCCGGCGAGCTGGCTGGCGCCCGGGGCCCCGTCTCCGGCGTGGCCACCGATCCGGTGTACCTCGACATCGCCCTGGATCCGGGTGCCGAGCTGGAACTGGCGCTCCCCGAGGGCCATAGCGCGTTCGCCTATGTGTTCGACGGCACCGCGGCGACAGTGGCCGGACAATCGCTGGCACGCGGTGAACTGGCGGTGCTCTCGAAGGGCGACAAGGTGGCCCTCGCGGCCACGGACGGAGCCCGGATCCTGCTGGTTGCTGGCCGCCCGCTGGCCGAACCCGTGGCCCGCTACGGCCCGTTCGTCATGAACAGCCCCGACCAGATCCACCAGGCCATCGCCGACTTCCGCGCCGGCAAGTTCTGAAAGAGCCGGTCGCTGTAACTGTGGGAGCGGGGGGGGGGGGCCGGGGGGGGGGGGGGGGGGCCCCCCCCCCCCCCCCCCCCCCCCGCTCCCACAACGGCATTGGGGCCAACCTGAACGGCGCCGGGAAGTTCCCTGCGCCGTTTAAGTGCAGGACCAGAAAGGGTTTGTAGGCTTGGCAGCATTCGCGTTCGCCAGGTCTTCATCGCCCATGCGCCTTTTCCTCACCGTCATACCGCTCACCGCCGCGTTCATCATCGCGGCCTGCTCGCCCTCCGAGCCGATGGCTCCGGCCGCGTCGGCGCCGGCGGCAGCCAGCACCGCCGCCTCTCCCGCACCCGGCCGTACCTCGCCCGCCTCGGCGGCGCTCGGCACGCCCGAGTGGTACACGTGGGTCGACAAGACCCTCGCCGTCAGCGATGACGGCCACGGGCCGCAGCCCAACACCCCCGCGTGGAACCAGGCCGTGAACGCCAAGCTAGGCCAGGAGGCGCCGCAGGCGGCGCCCGGCTCGACGGAATGGCAGCAGGCGGTGGACGCGTTGCTACGCACGCGCGTCGCGACGCACTAGCCGCAAACGCTGTCTTGTGGGAGCGCGCTTGCGCGCGATGGGTGCTTGCCGCAAGTTCATCGCGCGCAAGCGCGCTCCCACAACAGAAGTCGTTACAGCCGGCCGGTCGCCTTGGTCTGGCCCTTGGGAATCCTCATCTCACCGGAAGGCAGCGAGAGGACCAGCCCGCCGGGCGGGTCGATCGGCTGGGTGATCGTCAGCACGGCCTTCCCGTCGTGCGCTTTCAGCGTGTAGCCCAGGCGGCCGTACGGCGTACGCAGGTCGCGGATGGCAATGCCTTCGCCTTCCAGCCAGCCTGGCTGCACGCCGGCGGCGAGGACCATCGCCTGGTCTGCGTCGCGGTCGTACGCGAACAGATCCAGCGCCGAGCGGACGTAGTCGGAGGCGATCCATGCGTGCGGCATGTCGCCGACGAAGCGTGGCTTGCGCGGATCATGGCCGACGACCTCGGCCCACTGGTTCCACGCCGCCGGGCGGCGGTCGGCGAAGAAGAACGCGATCAGGTCGTTGACCCGGTCCCGCCAGCCCAGGCGGACGAACGTGGCGATGGTGCGAAGTTCGTAGGGGGTGTAATCCTCCCATGCGATCTTGCCATCACGGCGGGCGACGAACGCCTGCCAGTACTTCTCGAACGTGCCATCGACCAGCGCCTTTGGAAGCCGCGCGCCCTCGCCGCCCGGCGACAGCGCGATCGTGGTCGACGTCGCATCGAAGTCACCGAGCTCCGCCGAGCCGGGAATAAAGGTGAGGCCCTTCGCCTTCACCGCCGCATCGATCGACGCGTGCAGGTCGTCGCGGAACTGATCACGCGATGCACCGAACGCCGCCTGGTCGTCGGAGTGACCCAGTGCCGCGGCCAGGTCAGCGGCATCCTCGTAGCCCTTCAACGCCCAGAAATCGTCCCAGTACGAGTGCATCGGCTTCGCGGAATAGCCTTCGTGGCTGATCGACGCCGGCATCAGCCCGTACAGCGCGCGATCGGGGCCCTGGAGGCGCGAGTGCTGGCGCTCGCTGGCACGCAGCGTATCCATGTAGGCAACGGCCTTGCGCACATGCGGATAGAGCGACTCCACCGTCGCCCGATCGTGCGTGTAACGCCAGAGCTCGGCAACGCTGAAAACCAGCTCACCGTGGCTATCGTTCTCTGGCACCGGATCGGAACCGCGCGCATCGACGCAGCACGGCACCTTGCCGTTACTGAACTGGTGCGGCGCATACCAGCGGATGAAGTCACGCGCCACGTCGTCGTGGCCAGTACGCAGCAAGCCCTCAAGCATCATCGCGCCATCGCGCACCCAAGTGCGCGAGTACGAACGCGTGCCCGGCTGCAGCGCCGGGCCGTCACGCGAGATAAGAATCTGCGCGACGCCGCTCTTCATCGTATCGACGATCGGCTGGGCCACCGCAGGCACGCGTATATCAACGCGATCAAGTTTCGCGCGCCAGTCGGCCGCCACCGCATCGGCATGCGAAGCCAGCCACGCCGCTACATCGCGCGGCGCCTCGATGACGTCATCCTGGCGCACCGGGACAACCAGCCCGAGATCCACATGCCCATGCGCCGGCACACGCACCGGATACAACAACGCCCCCTGCGCAAACCCGGACTCATCACGCAAAGCGCCGCCAGCTCCAGTGGGAGCGCGCTTGCGTGCGATAGGCCCTAACGACAGCCCCTCGACCGCCTCACCGCCATCCACCCGCTCAGTCAACATCCTCGGCATATTCGCCGACCCGATGACCTCGCCCGGCTTCTGCAACGGCACGACCTTCCGCGTCCCATTCACCACCAACGCCGAGCCATCCCAGTGCAGGTCGCGAATCGTCGCGATACCACCCGGCGCATTGAGGAACTGCGTCGGCGGATTCACCTGGAACGGCCGCGCGGCGAGCATCAGGGTCAGGTCACGCGGCGTATCGCCGTCATTGCCGACACGGTATGCAAGCACGAGTTGTGACGCGCCCGGCGCGCCCTGCGCGAACGCGGTAGTGGTGAGCGTGACATCGCCCTTCTTCCACGCGACCGATGGCATCGGCAGGTAGCGATCGCGCAGCGCCTGCGTCGTCGTGACGTCAGCCCAGGTCACCAGCTTGCCCTGGTCGATCAGGAACGGCTCGATCGAGAAGCCGCCACGCGCAACCTCGACAGCGCCGTCTTCGGAAATCAACGCGGAATCACGGCTGCCGCCATCGACGCCGACGATCGTCCAGTACGACTGCTCACCGGAGAAGCCACGCGGATAGAGACCGCGACGCACGGTCTTGGCCCGCTGCTCGAACACCGCATTCGGCGTGGGCGGAGGGACGGGCACGGCTTCGGGCTTGCGCGGCACGAGCGCGAGATTGTCGAAGCAGACCTCACCCTTGTCCGGCCCCATGCCAGGCTGCGCTTCCTTGTAAACCATGAACTCCACCTCGCGCGTGTGGCGCAAGGTGCGGTCCTTGATCGGGCCCCAGGCGAACTCGACCTCGCGGCTGGAGGCGTCGATCGTCTGCCACGCGGCCGACGGCACGAAACCGGGCTTCTGGTACCACCAGACGTTATCGCCGCTATCATCGATGAGCTTCAGCTGCAGCGTATTGGCCGGCATCGAACCGCGCACGTCGAAGCTGAGCGCAAAGCCCGCGGGAAAGTCGATCGGCAGCGTCTTCCTGATAGAAGCGGCACCGGAAACGCCGTTGAAATCGAAGGCAAGGCACACGCCCTGGCCCGTCTTGCCCGTCACGGCATGCAGCGATGCCGACACATCGTCCGTGTGCGTCGCATGCCAGCCATTCGTGGTGTCGAAGGCGTCAAGCGTTGCAGCCGAAGCACCACCGCCAAAGAGCAACAGCACCCCCTGTAGGAGCGCGCTTGCGCGCGACATCTTTCGCCTCACCGCAGCAGGCCCTGTCGCTCTTTCGCGAAAGATGTCGCGCGCAAGCGCGCTCCTACAGGATGCTTTCGCACTCATGGGGTTAGCCTTTGACGCTGCCCAGGAGCAGGCCTTCGAGGTAGTAGCGCTGCAGCGCGAGGAACAGTACGAGCACCGGCAGGATCGTCACCACCGAGCCGGCCATCATCAGCTCGCTATCCTGCACGTGCTCGCGGGAGAGCGAGGCCAGTGCGATCGGCAACGTGTAATGCTCCTGCCCGGTCAGCGCGATCAACGGCCACATGAAATCGTTCCACGCAGCGAGGAAGGTGAAGATCGCCAGCGTCACCATGATCGGCTTCAGCAGCGGCATGATGATCGTCGCGAAAATCCGGAACTCACCCGCGCCGTCGATGCGCGCAGCCTCCATCAGGTCATCCGGGATCCCGCTGGCGTACTGGCGCACGAGGAACACGCCGAAGATCGTGGCCAGCGCCGGCACGATGACCGCGCCGTAGGTGTTCACGAGCCCCATGTACTTCAGCAGCAGGAACAACGGCAGCATGGCCACCTGCGCCGGGATCACCAGCGCGCCCAGCAACACCTGGAACAGCCGCGCGCGCCCGCGGAACTCCAGCTTGGCGAACGCGTAGCCCGCCATCAGGTTGAACGCCAGCGACACCACGGTGATCGACGTGGAGATCAGCAGGCTGTTGAACAGGTAACGGCCCATGCCCGCGTTCATGAACAGCTGCCGGTAGTTCGCCAGCGTCGCATGCGTGGGCAGCACCGGTGGCGGCAAGGCGCTCGCCTCACCCGGGGTCATGAACGAGACCGACACCATGTACAGCAGCGGCGCGATCGCGATGGCCGCCGCGGCGAACAACAGGCCATTGATGATGGCCTTGGCAACGCGCGGGCTCATGCCGGCTCTCCCCGCTTCGACAGGCGAAGCATCGCGGCGGTCACCGCGAACATGATGACGAACAGGATGAAGGCCACGGCCGAAGCCGAGCCCAAGTTCCACCACTTGAAGCCTTCTTCGTACATCAGGTACAGCACCGAGGTCGTGCTCTGCAGCGGGCCGCCTTCGGTCATCACGTACGGTTCGGCAAACAGCTGGAAGTAACCCGAGACGGTGAGGATGCTCACCATCAGCATGGTCGGCTTGAGCATCGGCAGCGTGATATGGCGGAACTGCGCCCAGGGGGATGCGCCGTCGATGCGGGCGGCTTCGTACAGATCGGCCGGAATGGCCTGCAGGCCGGCCATGAAGATGATCATGTTGTAGCCAAAGTTCTTCCACACCGCGAACAGGATGATCGTCGGCATCGCCCAGTGCGGGTCGCCCAGCCAGTCCACCGTCGGCATGTGCATCGAGTCGAGCACGTAGTTGATCAGGCCGTACTTGGTGTTGAACAGATAACGCCAGATCACCGCGACGGCGACGACCGTGGTCACCACCGGCGCAAACAACGCCGTGCGGAAGAACGGCTTGAACCGTGCCAGCGGCGAATTCAGCAGCATGGCCGCGCCGAGCGACGCCATCAGCGAAAGCGGGACACCCACCACCACGAAGTACACGGTGTGGCCCAGCGCCGACCAGAACAGCGGCCGCTGCAGCAGGGTCCAGTAATTCTCCAGCGCCACGAAGCGCAGGTTGCGGATATCGGCCAGCGCATACAGGTCGAAATCCGTGACCGACAGCACCAGCGCCGCGACGACCGGCAGCAGGAAGAACAGCCCAAGGATGATCATCGCGGGCGTGATGAAGAGCCAGGCGGCGCGGGTGGTCGTGTTCATGGCGTTGCCTTGTGGCCGTGGTCGAGCATCCAGCGGCGCTTCTCGAGGAGGCGATCGGCGCGGCGGTCGATCTCCGCCGCCGCCTGGTCGATCGTGAGATCGCCATGCGCAGCCTGGGCCGCGACGAGCTGCATCTCGGTGACGATGCGTTCCCACTCCGCCACCGGCGGCGTCGCCTTCACGCGCTCGAGCTGGTCGCGGAAGGCCGCGGCCTTGTCATCGTCGCGCAGCGCAGCGGCCTGCCACGACGTGCGACGTGGGGGCATGTCGCCGAGGATCTGGTAGAAGCGCTCCTGGATCTCGGGACGCGACAGGAACTCGATGAGCGCCCACGCATCCTCCTTGTGCTTCGATTTGCGGTAGATCACCAGGCTGGATCCGCCGGCGTTCGATGCACCAGGGCCATCAGGACCCGGCAACGGCGCGGTGCCCCAGTCGCCCTGCTGCTCCGGCGGCAGGCGCTTGCGGAACTCGCCGATGTTCCATGGACCGGAGAAGTAGAACGCGTAGAAGCCCTGGCCAAACGCAGCCCACGGGTTACCGATGCCGACATTGGTCATCATCGGCGCCTGTTGTTCCTTGAACAGCGAGACATAAAAGGCGAGCGCCTTCTTGAAGCCCGGGCTCTGGAAGTTGCCGTAGCGGCCGCCATCGCGCAGCAGCGGGTCGGGCTGCTGCAGCGCGAACGCAAGCAGCTGCTCGAACTCGTTGGTCGGCAGCAGCACGCCGAACGTCTTGCCCTTCGGCTGGGCCAGCTTCACCATCATCGCCTGCCACTCCGCCCAGTCACGCGGCGGGTGGTCGTAGCCGACTTTCGCCAGCAGGTCCTTGCGGTAGAACAGCAGGCGGGTATCGACATACCAGGGCACGCCGTACAACGTGCCGTCGATCACGTTGGTCGACCAGATCGCCGGGAAGTAATCAGCCTTGTCGACCACCTTCGACGCCGCGACGCGCGCGTCGAGCGGTTCGAGCGCATCCAGCGCCACCATCTCGGGGATCCACGTGTTGCCGAGCTGGGTGATATCCGGCGTGGAGTCGCCCGCATACGCCGTGAGCAGCTTCTGGTGCGCCGCCGTCAGCGGCAACTGCTGTACCGACACGTGCAGGCCGGGGTGCTCACGCTCGAACTCAGGCAGCAGCTTGAGTACGGCCTCGCCTTCACGGCCGATCGTCCAGAACTCCAGCGTACGCGTGCCCGCCTCTTCCTTCGCGCACGACGACAGTGCCGCGCTGGCGAACACCAGCGCAGCGACGAGGCCAAGGCGGGCGGTGCGCATCACCACAGGGCGGAAGCCGTCTCGGCATCCAGCCAGCCACCGGTGAAGCCGGCGCGCTGCAGGCCCTTGCGGATGTACGGGTTCTTCTTCATCACGTTCCAGATGAACTCGCTGCGATAGTTCTCGATCATCAGCACGATCGGACCCTGGTCGATGCCGAGGTGCACGGTATCGGCCCAGCCGAAGCCCGGCACCAGCTGGCCGGTGCGTAGGTCGGTGTGCGTATCGAAGCTCTGGTTGAACGCATCGACGAAGCCGTACTTGGTGTAGATGTACTGGCCGTACTTCTTCTTCATCTCCTCAAGAGCGGGGATGACGATCTCGGGCGCGAAGGCGATGGAGCCGCCGGCCGCCATCGGAACGATGGTGCCGTCGTCGGAGATGTAATCGAGGCCGGCGCCACGGGCGGTATAGCCCTGGAACGTCCGCTCCTTGTCACCCTGCTTGATGATCAGGCCGCCGGGGCCGTTCGATGCGGAGAGGCCCCAGATGTTCTTCCCATAGCCCTTCCAGCCGCCCGGGTTGGCGACGGCATAGGCCTGCTGCGAGTACGTGGCGCGGCGGCTGTTCTCGAAGTAATCCAGGCCCTTCTCGCGGTTCCACGCATCCTTGATGCCGCGGAAATCGACCCAGGTGTGGGTGAACTGGTGGCCGAACAACGGTGCAAAGTTGAGGAAGGTCTGGCCGTGGAACTCACCCCAGGTCCTGTCGTACGTCTTCGTCCAGGCAGCCCACGCATCGTCGCCCACCGGGTGGGTCGGCGAACCCAGCGCCAGGATGTAAACGAGCATGCCTTCGTTATAGCCGGCCCAGTCGTGCGGGATCATCTTGCCGCCCGGCGTCCAGCCCATGCTGATCAGCGGCGCGTTGTGCTGCAGCCAGGTCCAGTCCACGCGGCGGTAGATCTGGTCGGCCAGGTCGCGGATTTCCTTTTCCTTCGGCGTGTCGTGGTCGAAGTAGCTCTGCGAGAACAGCACGCCGCCCAGCAGCAGCGTGGTATCCACCGACGACACTTCCACCCAGCGCGCGAAGCGCTTGCCGGTCTTCATGTCGAGGAAGTGGTAGTAGAAGCCGTGGAAACCGGTGGCGTCGTCCTCGGAATCGTTCTGCGCCGACTCGTTGAAGAACTTCAGCGTCGCCAGCGTGCGGTCGATCGCCTGCTCGCGGGTGATGTAACCGCGCTCCACGCCGACGCCATACGCGGTGAGGCCGAAGCCCACCGAGGCGATCGAGGCGAAGGAGTCGGTCGGGTAATGGTCGGGGATCAGCCCGTTCTCAGGGTTCGCGCTGTCCCAGAACCACTGGAAGGTGCGCTTCTCCAGGTCGGCGATCATCGGCGGGACGGGGTGCAGGTCCTTCTCGAGGCGCGGCGCGGTAGCGGCCGGCTTCGCCTTGGTGGCGGCCTTCGGGGTCTCGCGGGCCATGGCCAGGGGGGCGGCGCAGGCCATCAGGGCGGCAAGGGCGAGGGTGAGGCGCTTGGTGGTGGTCGGCTTCATCGCGGGGAGGGTCCTTGGATGTCATCGAGGCTAGCGCGAACGGCGTGGGGACGGTTCGCGGGTGCCGGGCGGCCCGCCTAGCGTAAACGTTTACGGCGCTGGACCAAATAAAAGTCCCCGAAAGGACTCATCGAACAAAAGAGGCGCCCGCGGGGAGACTCGCGGACGCCAAGGCATGGCCTGGGGGAAAGGGGGGCTCTCCCCCAGGCGGGTTGCAGCTTTAGAACTTCAGGCCGACGGTGAAGCGGGCCGTACGCGGCAGGTAAACGATGTTGCCCTTCTTGTTGTACGTCACCGGATTGCTGTTCATGACGCCGTCCGCACCCCAGTTGACGTTGTAGTCGGCGTAGTTCTTCCAGTTGAACAGGTTGAGGATGTCGAAACGGGCGTAGATCTTGGTATCGCCGCTGAGGATGAAGTCCTTGGTCAGCTGCATGTCGATATCGCGGTAACCCCAGATATCGCCACCCACCAGGAACTTCGCACCGCTCGGCGTCGCCGCCGTCGGGACGCAGCCCGAGCCGTTCGGTTCGAGCTGGCCGTAGCAGGCCGCATCGTTCTTCGGCAGCGGCGTGGCCAGGGTCAGCTTCAGCGAACCGCTGATGCCCCACGGCAGGTCGACCGCACCGGTCGCGACGAAGCGATGCTTGGCAACCGCGTTCGAGGTGATGAACGGGTAATCGCCGATCGTCGCCTCGTCGAACGAGTAGTGCTCGTTGATGTCACGGTTCTGCTTGGCGTGCGAGAACGTGTACGCGAGGCTCGTGCTCCAGCCCGATTCCTTCGTGTAGGGCTTCTGCGCCGACAGCAGGACCTGGGTGGTGCGGGTCTGGATGCCGTTGTCACCCAGGATCAGCCCACCCACGTTCGGGATCGGGTAATCCCACGGCTGGCTCTTGTTCTTCCAGAACGAGCCATCCGGGTAGCGGTTGCCGAGGGTGAAGGCAAAGCCATCCTTGCTGAGCACGCGGGTCACGGTGGCATCGGTCTGCCAGTCGCCGATCGTGTTCGACATACCCAGGCTGAACTGGTCGCTGTAAGGCGCCTTCAGCTTGTTGTTGAGCAGGTCGACTTCCTGGCCGGAGTTACCGCCGATAAGGAAGTTCTGCAACACGTTCTGGCCACCCAGGAAGGCCGGGTTCCAGGGTACACAGGTGGACGACGTCGTGTCGCACGGATGCGTCGGGATGTTGAAGCGCAACGTCGTCTGCGGCAGCGACTGCTTGGTGACCTCGGTCTGCAGGTAGTCGTACAGGTTACGGTCGTAAGCGCGGCCCGCACCACCGTGGATCACATGCTCTTCGTCGCCGAAGATGTCGTACGAGAAGCCCAGGCGCGGCTGCCACTGCCCCTTGAACGACTTACGGTTGTGACCGTTGCTGACGTAGTCGTTGAGGTTGACACCACCCGCTGCCAGCGAATCGGCATAGGTCTGGCCCGGCAGGGCGCCGACGTACGGGTTCTGCGAGTTAAGCGCATCGATCACGCGCTGCGAGGTGACGAAGTTGGTGTACGAGGGGTTCACCTCGTAATCCCAGCGAACGCCGAGGTTCAGCGTCAGGTGGTCGTTCACCGACCAGTCGTCCTGCGCGAACACGCCGTACTGGCGGGTGTGCGTCTTGGCGACACCGTCGGTGCCCGGAAGCGCCGACGCATAGAACACCTGCCACGGCTCCGCCGAAACGCCGGTCGGGTTGACGTCGTAGAAGAACTGCGGGCTCTGCGCCGCGGCGTCGGCCGCCTTCAGTTCGATCTGCTTGAACTTGTAGCCGAACTTGACGACATGGTCGCCCTGCCATTCAAGGTCGTTGAAGGTGAAGGTATCCGACACCATCGGACCTTCCTGGCTCTTGTTCTGCGTCGCACGCGGGTCAGCCGAGCCGGTGGTGATGATGGTCGGGTTATTGACGTCCGGCTGCCACGAGTACGTGTAGCCATTGCCGGCGAACATCGGGTTTGCCTGGATATAGGCATTCTCGTAAGCGAAGATCAGCTCGTTGTACCAGCTGTCCGCGCTGTGCGCCCACTTGAAGGTGGCGCGGGTGTCGTGGTTCTCGTTGTTGACGCCCGCCGACGGTGCGGTGCCGGTACCGATGCCCGAGATCTGCGTCTCGCGGCGTACCTGGGTGCTGATCTCGATGCGGTCGCGGTCGGTCAGTTCCCAGTCGATCTTGCCGAAGTACAGCTTCTCGTCGAAGTTCAGGTTGGCCGAGCCGAGTTCCGACTGCACGTTGGCGGGCAGCAGCGTCGACACGTCACCCGCGTAGTTGATGCTGTTCGGGACCACCGAGATCGGCGTATCGAACTTCTTCTGCTCGAAGGCGATGAAGAAGTGCATCTTGTCCTTGATGATCGGACCGCCCAGCGCGAAGCCGTATTCCTTGGATTCGGAATCCACCTTGCCCGAGGTCTTCTCGATCGGCGTGCGGTTGCGGAACGCATCGTTGGTGTACGTGCCGAACACTTCGCCGTGGAACTCGTTGGTACCCGACTTCGTTTCAGCCGTGATCGCGGCGGACGACACCTGGTCGTACTCCGCCTTGTAGTTGTTGGTGATGACCTTGTATTCACCGATCGCGAGCTGCGGGAACGGGTTGCCCTGGCTGTTGTTCTGGCCGGAGACGCCGCCTTCCTTCACGTAGCTCTTCTGGCTCACGCCGTCGATGTAGACGTTCGTGGAGCTGTTGTTCATGGCACCGCCGCGCAGCGACGTGTTGCCCTTGGAATCGACGTTGAACACCATGCCCGGCACGGTATCGGCGAACTCGAGGAAGTTACGCGAGGCCTGGGGAATGGTGGCGATCTGGTGCAGCGAGATCGTCTGGCCGACTTCCGGGGTGCGGACTTCCTGCAGCGTGGTGGCGGCGACGCTGACGCCTTCAAGCGAGGTCGCGTTCGCTGCATTGGCCGCGCCGCCAGTCGTGGCGGGCGCTTGCAGGTTCAGGGTGCCGGTGGAAGCGACAGTGAGCGTCACGTTCTGCTGCGTGCCCGGGCCCGCGTCGACCTGGTAGGTCGCCGGCGGCAGGCCGTTGATCGTGTAAGAGCCATCCGCACCGGCGGTGGCCTTGCGGGTCAGGCCGGTCTGCGGGTTGAACGCGGTGACCTGCGCACCCGGCGTGGCCTTGCCACGCAGCGTGGCATTGGCCGACTGCGCCATGGTGGCGGTGGGTGCGACGACTGCGGCGATGCTCGCGGCGATGATGCCGCACAGCAGCTTCTTCTTCATGTGCTTCGAAGCTTTCATGGTACCCCTCTCTCCCAATCCTGTTCTGTGTGTGTGATCCGGTCCGGCTGGGCCTGGATACGACGGTCGACCTTGCGGTCGTGTCGCGGTGGTCATCGCCACCTTTGCAAAGGCGATCTACCTCGTACCCCGCCCGTCCCGCGTGCGGACCGGATGGTTCTCGCTATCCATCAATGACGCCGTCCTGGGTTCCAGCCACGGCCCGGCAAGCCGTGTAATGCCCGCCGACGGCTTAGTGCCGGCGTCCTGTCTTGTCGCTGGCGCCACAGGAGGCGCGTACGACGAGTTCGGTACCGATCACGGCGCGCGGCTCGGGCACGGCGTCATCAGGCGCTTCGATCATTCCGGCCAGGCGCTCCAGCGCGGCCTCCCCAAGCTCCGCGATGCGCACGCGCACCGTCGTGAGCGGCGGCGATACGTATCGCGCCATCGGAATATCGTCAAAGCCGGTGACGGCGATGTCTTCGGGCGTGCGCACCCCTGCTTCGGCCAGTGCCGAAAGCGCGCCAAAGGCCATCATGTCGTTCGCGGCGAAGATCGCATCGGGGCGCGGCGACATCGCCAGCGCCTCCTGGGCCTTGCGGTAGCCGGATTCCTCGGTGAAATCGCCCTGCAGCACGATGGCGTTTTCGCCGAGGCCCGCCGCGGCGAGGCCTTCGAGGTAACCGCGCAGGCGCTCCTGCACGTCGTGGTTCACCGCCGGGCCGGCGATGAAAGCGATGCGTTTCCTGCCGTTTCCAAGCAGGTGCTCCACCATGGCCTTCGCGCCGCCGAAGTCATCGACGTCCAGCGCCGCATGGCGCTCGGAGCGCACATGGCTGTTGATCAGTACGGTGGGGAGGACGATCGGCAGGTTCTCGTCGAGGAACGCCGCGTCGGCATGCGGTGACATCACCAGCAGGCCATCGACGCGACCCTGCATGGCGCGCAGCGCGATGGCCGCCTCGGTGGCATCACCGTGCGAGCTGGAAACCAGGAGGTAGAGGCCGCGAGCGCGCGCGGCGAGGTCGATACCGCGGATCAGCTCGGAGAAGAACGCGCCGTGCAGGTCGGGCAGCAGCGCGCCAATGGTCTGGGTACGGCGGGTGATGAGGCTGCGCGCCGCGCTGTGCGGCACGTAGCGCAGGCGCGCGGCGACTTCGCGAATCCGCTTCTGGGTTTCAGCGGTCACACCGCCATGGCCATTCAGTGCGCGCGACACGGATGCCACCGACACGTTGGCCATCCTCGCGACGTCTTTGATCGTCACACTCACGTGGTCTTCGCCCTGCGCCCCGACCCCCGGGGTTCGACGGCGCGGAACGTAAACGTTTTCACCAGCCGTGTAAAGCTTGTTAAATCAAGGGGTTGTTGCACTGCACGAGTAAACGTTATTACGTGCAATACCACTTGGGGTGGTGGCGAAAAAAGTTGCGATTATTCAGATTGTTGGGTGGTCTTGCCTAGAATTTTGCGGTGCAGCACGCATCTTTGCAAAACGTTCACCTTTTTGAATGGCTGTCTCGGCAGGTAAAGGGCCGAAAAATCACCCTCTGGGATGCCTGGCCAGCAGCTCGTCGAGCCAGCCAACCACATCGTCAGGCGTGGGTGTGCGGGCGGCGAAGAGCAGGTGGTACATCATCGGCGCGACGATGCCGTCGATGATCACGGCGGTCGGCAGCGGGCTCTCCCCGCGACCCAGCGCACGGTCGTGGATCAGGTCGATCTGGGTCGTGCAGTACAGCAGGCACTTGCCCGTGTTCTCCGCGCGCGGCGCACTCAACACATCGCGCAGCATCGTCCGGCCGGGGCCCGAAGACATCTCGTCGCGGTACTGCTCCAGCCAGCTGGCCAGGTCGCCACGGTAGCTCCCGGTATCCGCTGGCTCGCCTTCGGGGCGCAGCTGCTCAACGGCCACGTCGGCCAGCAACTGCGAGAGGTCGCCCCAACGGCGATAGATTGTCGAAGGGGTGACTCCGGCGCGCGTCGCGACGGCCGGCACGGTCAGGGATTCACGCGGGCCTTCGGCCAGCAACTCGCGGACCGCCTGGTGGATAGCGGCCTGCACGCGCGCGCTGCGACCGCCCGGGCGTGGGCCGGTGGCGCGGGGAAGCGAGGGTGGAATGGCATTCATGGCTGCCTAGCATACTCCTAAACGCTAAATAGTTGCTTTAGAGGTGAGTCGGCGTAGACTAACGCTCAATCTTTGCCTTTAGGCACCCCCCATGAATGCCCCCGCTGTCCGGCGGCCGATGGCCGTCCACACGTTCACCCTCATCAGCTTCATCGCCGCCTCCACGGCGCCGACGCCGCTGTACCGGCTCTACCAGGCGGCCTGGCATTTCACGCCGACCCTGCTTACGGTGATCTTCGCGGTGTATGCGTTCGCGCTACTGGCCGCCCTGCTCTTCGGAGGCCGGTTGTCGGACCACCTCGGGCGCCGGCCGGTGATCGCGGCGGCCATCGCGTTGGACATCGTCGCGATGCTTGTCTTCCTCCATGCCGATAGCCCGGCATGGCTGATCGTGGCGCGCACCCTGCAGGGCATCGCCACCGGCGTGGGCATGGCCACCCTGGCCGCGGCCATCCTGGACCTCGATCGCCAGCATGGCGCCACCATCAACAGCCTCGCGCCCCTGATCGGCCTGGGCGCGGGCGCACTGGGCAGCACGGCGCTGGTGGTATTGGCGCCGGCACCGCTGCACACGGTGTACGTGGTGCTCATCGGGCTGCTCGCGCTGGCGCTGGTGCTCACGAAGACCGCGCCCGAGACCGCGGCTGCCAGGCCCGGTGCCGTCGCCAGCCTGCGCCCGCAGGTCGCGGTGCCGGAGCGCGCGCGCCCCGCGCTCATGGCGGTCACCCCGTTGAACGTCGCGTTGTGGATGCTCGGCGGCTTCTATCTGTCGCTCATGCCATCGCTGGTGGCGAAGACCACTCACTCGAGCTCACCGTGGATCGGAGGCATCGTGGTCACTGCGCTCATGCTGAGCGGCGCGGGCGCGGTGCTCCAGGGGCTTCGCCACCCGGCCATCCGCTCCCTGAAGCGCGGCGCGGTGATGCTCGCCAGTGGGCTGGTGCTTGTCCTCGCCGGTGCCAGCCTGGGGTCGGGCGCGTTGCTGATCGGTGCATCGGTGATTGCCGGCGCGGGGTTTGGCGCATCGTTCCTTGGCGCCGTGCGCAGCGTGATGCCGCTGGCCGAACCGCACGAGCGCAGCCGGCTGATGGCGGCTTTCTACATCCAGAGCTACCTGGCCTTCAGCGTGCCGACGATCGCCGTGGGTGCCATTGCGCAGCACTACGGCCTGCTCACCGCGATCAACCTTTACGGCGGCATCATCATCGCCCTGACCGTGGCGGCACTGGCCTGGATCGGGATGCGGGCGCACCACGTGCATGCGCCTGCCACGCCGTAGGCCACTGGATTGTGGGAGCGCGCTTGCGCGCGATTCGGGTTCTCGCGAGCACCCATCGCGCGCGAGCGCGCTCCCACAGGCGTCGCGGTTAATGCCCAGCGTGCGCCAATGCGTAATCGATCGAAGCGCGAACCGCTGCGACCTGCGCGTCGTTGCACTGCTGCGGCGTGGCGCGCGGGCTGTCCGGATACACCTCGGTGGTGGTGCAGAAGCGTGCCGGGGTGATGCCGGCGCAGAGTCCGAGCGGCTTCAGTGCATACTCGATCACGCCGTGCGCCACTTCCGGTGAACCGATGATCTCGCCGTTCGCATCGGCCGGCGCGATGTGCGTCACCTTCGCCACGGCGTCGATCACCGCCTTCTGGAAAGCCGGCTGCGGCTTGTCCGCATCATCGACGAGGTAGAAACCGTCGGGAATCTCGCCGGGTTCGTATTCCTTGCCATCACGCGCGGCGAGCGCAGGGCGGAACTCGGACTCGTCCGTGTCGGTGGTCTCGTGCAGGTCGATGTGCATCAGCACCTTGTCGCCCAGCGGCGCGAGCAGCCGGACCAGTGCCGCCGATTCGGCAGCCGGGCTGCCTTCGCGGAAGTTGCGGTTCGGGTCGATCGCGTCGTAGTTCCAGCGGTGGATGCGCTCGTAGGCCCACGGGCTGACGCACGGCACGACCAGCACGTTCGCGCGGCCGGCGTAGTCGTTGCCGTGCTCGCGCAGGAACTGCAGCGCGCCGTGCACGCCGCTGGTCTCGTAGCCGTGGACGCCACCCGTCACGACCATCACGGGAAGGTCGTCGCGCCATTCGCGCGTACGCAGCACGTGGAAGGTGTAGGCCTCGCCGGCGTAGCTCACCGAGCCGTAGTCTTCGACATCGTAAGCGCCACGTAGCGCATCGATGGCCTTCTCGACTTCATCGCTGTAGCTGCGCTGCTTCACCTGCGTCGCGCGCCACGCGTCTAGCTCGGCAGTGCCCCAGGGCTTGCCGGGGGTACCGATGGGATAAGGCGTGGCGTGGTTCATGGCGTTGGCTTCTACGGCTACGGAAGCCTCGATTGTATACAGGCTTGCGAACGTCAGGCCGCGTGGAGTGGTGGCGTCTGGCCGGCGCGCGTGTCGCCCGCCTTCGTGATCTGGTTGAGCGTGAAGATGCGACTGAGACCGAAGCCGAGGCGCTCGTAGAGGGCAATGGCCGAATGGTTACTGCCAAACACGTGCAGGAAAGGGATCTCGCCCCGGCGCTCGATCTCGTCGCGCAGCACGTTGATGAGCAACGCGGCGAGTCCCCGCCCGCGGTGGGCGGGATCCACGCAGACCGCGCTCACCTCCGTGTATCCCGGTACGCGCATGCGTTCACCCGCCATGGCGATGAGCTTGCCCTCCTCGCGCAGGCCGATGTAGCGGCCCATGGCATTCGTGCGGCGGGCGAACGGCCCGGGCCGGGTCAACTGGGTCAGGGCGAGCATCTCGTCGACATCGGCGTCGCCCAGTTCGAGGAACCCGGCGTCGAAACCCGCGCCCGGATCGATGCGCGATTCCGCGACCATCTGGTGCACGGCGCCGAGCGGCGAAGAACGCAGGCCCGGCGGCACATCGAGCGGCTCTCGCGACAGGACCGCCGCGATCTCGCCGGGGCGCATGAGCTCGGCGAGCGCATCGAACGCCTCCGGCAGCTCGTCGGCCACTGCGGCGAACGGCGCGACATCGGCCTGGTAGCGCCGGGCGAGCACATTCGCTTCGCCAAGGTGGGCCTGCCGCGTGCCCAGCGCCTGCCAGATCGGAGAGGACAGCTCAGCGTGCGGTTCGTTGCCCGGGTCGCTCACCATCCACCTCCTCGACTAGTCAGCCATCATGGGCCGGAGTGGTGGTTGCTGTCACGCGCGGGCTCCTGGCAGCCCACACACTGCATGGATCGCCCTCGACAGCCCGCCGGCGCGTAGCCACGGCCAGCCAGCCGAAACCGACACCCATCGCCATCGCGACAAGGTCCACGCCGAGCACGTCGTAGCGGCCTTCGGCGAGTGTGCGGACCAGGCGATCGCCGTGCAGGGCCATGTCCAGGACGCCTACCAGCACCGACGCCACGGCCGTGGCCCAGAGCAGGTCGACGGCGGCCTTCGCCGGGCGACGCCAGAAGGTCCAGGCGACAGCGGCGAAGAACGTGATGAAACACACCGGCTGGACGACAAGCGTGGGTTCCGCGCCGAAGTACGGAGCGAGGTGGTTGGCGATGAAGGTCACGGAAATCGCCAGGCACGTGCCGATGCAGACACCCACCGTCGCCGTGGCCATCGCACGCACCTTCATGGGCTGCTCGGCGTTGCGGCGTTTGCGGCGGGTCTCGATGTAGAGCAGGTTGCCCGAGTAAAACAGGAACGCGCCGGCCAGGCCCAGGATGAAGTACAGCCAGCGCAGCGACAGGCTGCCGAACGTGCCGAAGTGCAGGCCGAAGATCGCCGAGTACGTGGCATGGTTCGCATCGCGCGCACCCGTGAGCTGCATGTTGATGATGCGGCCGGTGCTGGCATCCAGCGCCACCATTCCGTACTCACCCAGCGTCTTCTCCGAAGTACCACGCACTTCCGCCGCGGCGCCCGGCTGGCCGTAATGCACGTAGCGCATGTAGTCGGGGTCGAAGCTCGTGGCACCGGCGCCAAGGGCCGCCTTGCGCGCGATCGCGCCGAGTTCGGCCGGGGGCAGCATGGGTACGTTGGTCTTCGCATCGGCGGCCGGACCAGCGGCGGTCATGGCAGCGGTATCGGGCAGCGCGCTGGTCATGCGCTCGAAGGCGCTCATCAGCTTGCCATCGAAGATGGCCACGTTGAATGCCATCAATGCGACCAGGGTGAGGCACAGCAACGCGCCGGTGACGGCAAAAATGATGTGGAACGGGAGGCTGAGGATGCCGATGACGTTGTGCGCGTCCTGCCACAGCCGCTTCAGGTTATGGCCGGGACGCAGCGCGAACAGCTCGCGTACCAGGTTCGGCAGGTGGATCAGCACACCGGTGAGCAAGGCCAGCCCGTAGATGACGCTGACGATACCCATGAGGTAGATGCCGATCTCGGGGATGCCGAGGTCGTAATGCAATTCGTAGACGAAGTCGGCGAGGCCGTGCTCGTGGTCTTCCGCATCGTGTGCCCCGGCGTCGTCGATGGCCTGGGTCATCCAGGTGCCATCCTTTTCCATCCAGTACGCAGCGACTTCATGCGACGGATGGCCCGCCGCGTAAGTCACGCCGATCGATTCGCGCGCGGCCGGATGCTTCGCCACGATGTCGGCCATCATGGCGCCGGCCTTGTCCATGACGCGCGCGTCGGCGAGCTCCTGCTTCGGCAGCGCCCAGGTATCGATCGGGTCGTGGAACATGGTGATCGCGCCCGCGTAGAACGCGATGAACAGCGCGAAACCCGCGAGCAGGCCGGTCCAGGTGTGCACGGTGGTGAAAGTGCGGATGGTGCTGGACTTCATGGCTCAGATACCGGGCAGGGTGTGCTTGGCGAGGAACAGCGCGGCGAACGCGCCTACATTGGCGACCGCCAGCCAGGCCCAGGCGCGCACGCCGGTCCGGAACATGTAGGTCGCCGCGATGACCACCGTCCATAGGGGGAAGAACGCCACGAACCACGGGATGAGCACGGACTCGGTCGGCCCCGGCCACAGGTAGGCACCCAGCCCGACGATGGCCATGCACAGCGGCAAGCCCAGCAGGATCCCGGCGAAGGTCTTGGCGAGCATCAACGGGCCTTCCTTTCGGCTGCCGGCTTGAGGAGCCAGATGACGTAGGGGAAAGCCACCGCGCCGAGCATCAGGGCGGTCAGCGTTGAGAAAATTGCTGGAAGTGTCGTTTCACCGGCGACCCAGCAGGCCAGTGCCCCGGCCGCGAACACCCATGCGACAAGCTTGCCGCCACGGCGCAAAGGCAGCGTCAGGACGCGCTGGTTGCGCGAAGAAAGGTAGGCGAGCGCCATGGCGGCAAACGCCAGCAGGCAGCCAAGGACATTCATGGAAAGCGCCGGTCGGACAGTTATTGATAATTGTTATCATTCGCCGCTCCCCGGTCAAACCGTTAGCAGCGCTGCCCAGTCATCCGGGCGCGTGCTGGCGCGCGATTGATCATTTCCCATCGGCTGCTCAAGTTTTGACCAACCCATCCGCTAACTGAATATGGGGGTTTGGTAAAACTAGCGTTAACCCCTGTCGTTAGTTTAGAGTTAACCCCTCGATCCATCAGCGTGGTGCGTCATCTCGTTGCACCGCGAGACAGGAATATAACGTAACTCTTTGATGTAACAGCCATGTTGACCATCGCCCTCCTCAGCATTGTTCTTGTCGCCAGCGGCCTTGCGGTCGCCTCGTTCAAGCGTGTCCCGGAAGGGCAGGTCTACAGCGTCCGCCGCCTTGGCCGTACGTCCGCGCTGCTGTCGGCTGGCACCCACGTGGTGCTGCCCATGCTCGACCGCATCACCCACAAGATCGACCTCGGCGGCCAGGTGCTGCGTTTCGAGGGTGGCACCGTCTACTGGCAGGTGCTCGAGCCGGAAGCGGCCGATCCGGTGATCGAGGAAGCCCCGGAACTGATTCGCAGCAACGTCGTGGCCGCCCTGCGCGATAGCGCCACGGCCCACGCCGCCGACCGCCGCGCGGTCGGCACCCAGCTCAAGCACGCCGTGAATGGGTCGCTCCGCGCCCGCGGCATGCTGGTTACCCGCGTCGAACTCGACGCGGCTTAAGGCGCCGCATAAGAAGAAAGCGTGTGTGTTGTTTAAAAGGCGGCGGCAACGCCGCCTTTTTTTGGTTACGCGAATGCCCCTGATTGCATCTGCCTGACGAGTTGCAGCACGGTTTCCAAGCCGGTCGTGCTTCCCATGAAGTGGAGCGGCGTCAGGCCGCCTAGCGCAGGAACAGGCTCACCTATCCATGCCCTGACCCATTTCGCGGCGTCGAAGGTCGCTAGCTGCTCTCGCTCTCCGCTCTCCGTGAGTACGCGTTCGATTTCGCTCACGATACGTGCTTCCCCCAGCGTGGCGGCACATTCGCTCATGGTCATTTTCCGCGGCAGTCACACAGGCCTCCACGATAGTTCGTGTATGAGCCATTCGCTGTCATCTTTCTTCGACAGGGGCCGTCAGGTTCCGACTTCAAAGATGACGCAAGCGTGGTAAGTGCCCGCGTATATGGAGATAATTCCGCCCTTCACGAAAGGTTCCCCAAGCCAATGACCGCACGCGACGACCTCAAATCCCTGCTCGAGCGCGGCATTGCCAGCCTGGACGTGACCCTGCCGGAGGCCGCCGTGGAGCGCCTGCTCGATTACCGCGAGCTGCTGGAGCGCTGGAACTCGGCCTATAACCTCACCGCGATCCGTGAGGACCGCGCGCAGGTCAACCTGCACCTGCTCGATTCGCTGGCCATCCTTCCCTATGTGCATGGCCGCTCGCTGGCCGACCTGGGCACGGGCCCGGGGCTGCCGGGCATCCCGCTGGCCATCGCCGAGCCGGCGCGCGAGGTGCTCATGGTGGATTCCAACGGGAAGAAGGTCCGGTTCCTCCGCGAGGCGATCCGTTCGCTCAAGCTGGGCAATGCGAAGGCGCTGCAGAGCCGGGTCGAGGACGTCGAAGGCACGTTCGAGTGCATCACGGCACGGGCGTTCGCTTCTCTGGCGGACATGCTGGGCTGGGGCGGGCACCTGTTGGCGCCGGGCGGTACCTGGCTGGCCATGAAGGGGAAGCACCCGGCCGATGAGCTGGATGGGGTGCCGCCCGGGTTCCGGGTCGAGGCCATTCACGGCCTTTCCGTTCCGGGTGTAGACGGTGAGCGTCACCTTGTGGTGATACGCCGTGACAGCGGTTCTAGCGATTAACGAAACTACGCTTCAACGTGGCGCCCGAAAGATCAAAGACGTAGCTGATGGCTCGCCCTTTCGCGCCCAGAGGTTCGGGCACCAGCGTGATCGTCAACTCGTCACCCTCGGTGCCGATGATGGCGGAATGCGATTTCGCCGAGTTCGCGTCGCGGCTATATAGTGCCGTGGCATTCGAAAGTGCGCTTAGCTGAGCAGCGCCGACGGCACATTGGATTTTGCCGCAGAACTCCATGCGCGGCGACGACTCAGTAACCGCCGATGGTGGGATCGGTGGAAGTTTGTAAATCGATTGCGACGATGCTGAGCCAGCGGCCATCAGCAAAACGACCGCGGCCGAGTTGGCCAAGTAAGTGTCAATACGCGTGGTCATATTGTGGGTCGGCCCGCAAATTCTTGCATCCGTTGTCGAGCTTCGAAGTCCTTCTGCGCTTTCTCAATTCGCTCCTGCTCCTCGACCATCTTCTTAAGATCACCCCGAGACTGCGTGGTAGCGTCATAGAAAAAGTATGACCCTCCAGGTGTTGCCAGGTAACCACGGTATTGATGCCCAAGCATCTCCGCGAGCTTGAGGTAGCGCGCGATGTCAGCGCCCGAGAAATGCCCGCTCCCCAGCGTGTCTTTTGACGGATCATCCGTGAGAACTGGATTGTCACGCGTCCCCATCGTCCAGTGCCCGTGCGTGTGATAGTCACCAATTGCCCGCGACGGCGTCCCTTCCGTGCTTCCACCGTCGATCGCCAGGCGGACAGGCTCGGTCGCAACGAAGTCTCCCTGACCTTGGACCACAATGTAGCCCTGGTACTCAACATTCTCAGCGATGGATCGTCCGTTGATGTACTGCAAGGCATCGAGCGCAGCCCGTTCTGGGGTGGAAAAATGATCCCCGGGCTTATCACCATGCGCGTCCGAATAGCGCATAGGTGAATTGTTCGCATACGCAAATCGATTGAAGAAGAACAGACTCCCAATAGCCGCAGGGAGACCTTGTGGATCTTCTGACATGAAGCGTGCAATCAAAGGGTCGTAGTATCTGGCTTGCATGTAGACCAATCCCGAGTCGTCGTCCATGACGTGGCCCGTATATCCCACCGTTCTGCCGTCGCCTGCTGATCCGGCCGACGTATCGACACCGTACGGTCGGTAGTCCATGGTCCGAACCACATTTCCTGCCGCGTCGGCTTCGGCGAGCGGCGTGCCCTGGGGGTCGGTGTAGTAATAGGTGACGGTTTTCTGCCCAGCTGAGGCAGAAAAAGACAGAGAAATCAAAGACAAGAGCAGCGTTTTCTGCATCGTGTGCATCGGTTGTCCCCCCCCTGACTCATCCATGTGTGCCGGGACCAAAGCCACGGCAGCTCCAGTATTCGGCGGAATAGCCCGCCGCCGCAAGCCAGATCTCATCGAATCGGCCTTCTTCGACGCGGTTTTTGGGCAGGGCCGCTAGATGCTACGCTAGCGCCCCTTCCGTGCACGGTAGCTAGCGACTTTCCATGGCCCGCATCATCGCAGTCGCCAACCAGAAGGGCGGCGTCGGCAAGACCACCACTTCCGTGAACCTCGCCGCGGCCCTGGCCGCCGCGAAGCGCAAGGTGCTGCTCGTCGACTTCGATCCGCAGGGCAACGCCACCATGGCGTCGGGCGTGGACAAGCACGAGGCCAAGCCGAACGGCTGCGAAGTGCTGCTGGGCGAGGTCGGCATCACCGATGTGCTGGTCCGCACCGAGGCGGGCTACGACCTGCTGCCGGGCAACGGTGACCTGACCGCCGCCGAGCTGAAGCTCATGGACGGCATGGCCCGCGAGCAGCGCCTGAAAGAGCAGCTGGCCAAGGTCGCCGACCGATACGACACCATCCTCATCGATTGCCCGCCTTCGCTGCACCTGCTGACGCTCAATGCGCTGACCGCGGCCGATGGCGTGCTGATCCCCGTGCAGTGCGAATACTTCGCGCTGGAAGGCCTTTCGAGCCTGCTGGATACCATTTCGGCCGTGCGCCAGCGCCTGAACCCGGCGCTGGAAGTGGAAGGCCTGCTGCGTACCATGTACGACGTGCGCAACAACCTCGGCAACGAGGTTTCGGCGCAGCTCACCACGCACTTCGGCGACAAGGTGCTGCGTTCGATCATCCCGCGCAACGTGCGCCTCGCCGAGGCACCCAGCCACGGCCAGCCGATCCATCTCTACGACCGCGGCTCGCGCGGCGCCATCGCCTATATCGGCCTCGCCGGCGAGATCATCCGCCGTGAGCGTAACCTGGCGGGCGCAGCCAGCACCGGCGCCGAAGCGGGTGAAACCGCGACGGACGCCACCGGCGCGACCCCGACCACGCCTTAAGGAGCCCCCATGGCAGCAGCGAAGAAACGTGGACTCGGCCGTGGCCTGGATGCCCTCCTGGGCGGCGGTGCCGGCCCCGAAGCCGCCCCCTCGGTGATCGAGCAGGAAGGCGAACTGCGCACGCTGCCCATCCACCACATCCAGGCCGGCAAGTACCAGCCGCGTCGCCACTGGAATGACGAGGCGCTCGACGAGCTGGCCGCGTCGATCAAGGCCCAGGGCCTGATCCAGCCGGTGGTGGTCCGCGCCATCGGCAAGAACAGCTACGAACTCATCGCCGGCGAACGCCGCTGGCGCGCCGCACAGCGCGCGCAGATGAGCGAGATCCCCGCGCTGGTGAAGGACGTCCCCGAGCAGTCCGTGCTCGCCATGGCGCTCATCGAGAACATCCAGCGCCAGGAGCTGACGCCGCTCGAAGAGGCGCAGGCCCTGCAGCGCCTGGTCGACGAGTTCGACCTGACCCACCAGCAGGCGGCCGATGCCGTGGGCCGCTCGCGCGCATCCGTGTCCAACCTGCTGCGCCTCAACGAACTGCCGGCCTCCATCAAGCAGCTGCTCGACGAAGGCAAGCTCGAGATGGGCCACGCCCGCGCCCTGCTCACCCTGCCCTCCACGATCGCCGAACCGCTGGCGCGCGAAGCCGCGCGCAATGGCTGGACCGTGCGCGAGCTGGAAGAAGCGGCGCGCAAGGCGCAGCTGGAACCCAAGGGCAAGGCCAAGTCGGCTGGCCCGGTGGATCCGAACGTCGCCAACCTGGAGCGCGAGCTGGCCGAGCGCTTCGCCACCCGGGTCGAACTGGCCCAGGGCCGTGGCGGCAAGGGCAAGCTCGTCATCCACTACCACAGCAACGACGAGCTCGACGGCATCCTCAGCAAGATCCGCTGAGACCGGGGCAGGTGTAAGGAAATGGCCAGGCCCCCGGTCCAAGAGGATGTGAACCCGAAGCAGCGCCAGTACGAAGCCATGGTGCGCGCCCTCTCGGCCGACCTTTACCGGTTCGCCTGGTGGCTGACGCGCTCCGAAACCGTCGCCCAGGACCTGGTCCAGGAGACCTTCCTGCGCGCGTGGAAGAACCTCGATGCACTCCGTGACGCGGAGTCGGCGAAGGCCTGGCTGTTCACCATCCTGCGTCGCGAGCACGCCCGGCTGTACGAGCGTAAGCGGCTCGAAGTCGTCGAACTGGATGACAACGTCGTCGAAGATGCCGCCTTCGCCAGCCCTGAGCGCAGCAGCGATGCCGCTCAGGTGCGCGATGCGATCGGCCGCCTGCCCGACAAGTACCGTGAGCCGCTGGCCATGCAGGTGCTTGCCGGCATGAGCGCCGACGAGATCGCCGCCAGCACCGGGCAGAAGCCTGGCGCTGTCATGACCCAGTTGTTCCGCGCCCGCCAGCAGCTCAAGCGCCTGCTCGGCGGCCGCGCCGCGGCCGAGGGGGGCCGGACATGAATTGCCTCGACTTCCGCCGCCGGATCAGCACGGAGCCGCGTTCGCGCGATCCGGAGCTGCTCGCCCACCGCGATAGCTGCAAGGAAGGCTGCGCCGCGTTCTGGCAGCGCGCGCAGCGCTTCGAGGATGACCTCGAGGTCGCCATGGCGGTGCCGGTACCCGACGGGCTGGCCGATCGCATCCTGCTGGCCCAGGCCACCGGCGAACGGCGCACCCAGATGGGCCGCCGCCGCGCGTGGATGGCCATGGCCGCTTCGGTCCTGATCGCCTTCGCCGGTGTCGGCATGTTGTGGCGCTACACCGACCAGCATTCGCTGGAAGCCATGGCCGTGGCGCACATGCCGGGCGAAATCGAAGCGCTGGCGCTGACCCGGCCCATGACCGATGACGAGGTGGCCGCCGGCTTCATCGGCCGTGCGACGAACCTCAAGGGGCCGGCGCCCGCGATGGTCACGTACGTGCACGACTGCGTCGTCGGCCAGTACCCGGTGGTGCATGCGGTGACGCGCATGGACGACGAACCGGTCGTGGCCCTCTACATGCCCGGGAAGATGGACGGCACCCCGGGAACCTTCCACCGCGATGGCTGGGATGGCCGCGAGGTCCAGCTGCGCGGCGGCACCCTGCTGCTGCTAGCCCAGGGCCCCAGCCACAAGGCCATGGACACCGCCGAGCGCGGCTGGCGCGCCGCGATCGACGGCACCAACCTCACCGCCTCGTTGTAAAAACGCCTGTCGGAACGCCTGTGGGAGCGTGCTTGCACGCGATGGGTGCTCGCGACAAGGCCCATCGCGCGCAAGCACGCTCCCACAAGTCCCCCGCCCCGCTTCGGCACCTGAACGGAGCGTGCCGCGCCTGCGGGCTTTTGCAACGCGGCATGGGCGATAATGCCGCCCGACCTTTGCTACCCGATCCGGAACCACGATGACTGACCTCGCCGTGGTCGTGCCTGTCTTCAACGAGCGCGACAACATCCCGCCCCTCCTCGCCGAGATCGCCGCGGCCCTGCGTGGCCGGATCGACTTCGAAATCATCTATGTCGACGACGACAGCAGCGATGACAGCGTGGCCGTGCTCAAGGCGGCACAGAAGGATTACCCCGAGCTGCGCATCATCCACCACGTGACCCGGAGCGGGCAGAGCACGGCCGTGTGGAACGGCGTGCGTGCCGCGCGTGCGCCGTGGATCGCCACGCTCGATGGCGATGGCCAGAACGACCCGGCCGATATCCCCAAGCTGCTCGATGCGCGCGCCAGCGCCGCGCCCGACCTGAAGCTCTTCGCCGGCTGGCGCGTCACCCGTCGCGACAGCTTCAACAAGCGCATTTCGTCGAAGGTGGCCAACGCGGTGCGTTCGCGCATGCTCCAGGACAGCACCCCGGATACCGGCTGCGGCCTGAAGCTGTTCGAGCGCGAGACCTTCCTCCGCCTGCCCTACTTCGACCACATGCACCGCTACCTGCCGGCGCTGGTCAAGCGCGCCGGTTACACCAGCCAGAGCGTGCCGGTCGGCCACCGCCCGCGCACGGCAGGTACCTCGAAATACGGCATGCTCGACCGCCTGTGGGTCGGCCTGGCCGACCTGCGCGGCGTGGCCTGGCTGATGCGCCGGGCCAAGGTTACTAGGACTGAAGAGCTCTGAGGCTGGAACATCGCGCGCAAGCGCGCTCCCACAAAGAGCAGTTGGCACGGATGCTTTTGTGGGAGCGCGCTTGCGCGCGATAGCCTCAGCGCGGGGCCAGCCCTCTCGGCACCCACTTATCCAGCATCTCCTCGGTGCGCTCCCTGCCCAGCTCGATCAGCTCGCGCGCCCGGTAGAACTCGTACACCGCCGAGACATTCCGCGGCAGTTCGATCAGCAGGTCGGGCTGGTAAGCGGCCAGGCGCAACCGGGAAAGGTTGGCCTGCATCAGGTCCATCGCCTGGGTCATGAGTTCGAACGCGCCTGGGTCGCGGTGCAGTTTCGATTCCGCCGAACCGGGTAACACCTTGCCGATCAGCCGGCCCAGCTTCGCCGCGTAACCTTCATCGGGAACCGCGGCGACATCCTTCTCGGGCGCCTTCTGCAATTCCGCCGCGCCATCGACGCTCACCGCGACGACGTAGTCCGCATCCTCGCGCATCAGCGGCAGCACGGGCAGCGGGTTCAGCAGCGCGCCATCCACCAGCCGGCGGCCGCCGTGCGAATACGGCCGGAACAACGTGGGAATCGCGATGGACGCGCGGATGGCATCGAACAGGGGGCCGCGGGTCAGCCACACCTCGCGTTCGCGATCGATATCGGTGGCCACGGCCGTGTAGCCAATGGGCAGCTCCTCGATGTTTACCTCACCGATGAGTTCGCGCAGCGCGGCCATGATCCGGTCGCCCTTGATGAAGCCGCCGCCCGTGAAGCTCCAGTCGACCAGGCGCAACACATCGAACCGCGCGAGCGTGGATACCCAGTCGCGGTACACATCGAGTTTGCCCATCGCATAGATGCCGCCGACCAGCGCACCCATCGACGTGCCGGCCACGGCGACGATCTCGAAGCCGCGATCCTCCAGTGCTTCGATCGCGCCGATATGCGCGAGGCCTTTGGCCGCGCCGGCACCAAGGGCCAGCGCGACGCGGGGTTTGCGGGGTTGTCCACTCGTGGCGGGCAGGGCGCCGGGATCGGCGATATCGAGGTCGCTCATGGAACCCTGTGCGCGATCAGTGGTGATTGCCGTTGCCGTTCTGGTAGCCGGAGAGCGCCAGTTGCAGCAGGATCTTCATTTCCTCGCGAAGCGGCAGCGGCGACACGATTTCCGCGTCCGGGCCGTACTTGAGCACATCCATCAGCAGCTCGCGGGAATTCGAATACGGCACTTTCAGTTCGTAGCGGCCATCGGGCAGCCACTCGCCCTTCTGCTGCGAATGCCAGTGCTCATCCGCGACCCAGCGTGCGGCGTGCGAAGAGAAGCGAATGGTCGCCCATGCCTTCGGCTTGCCGGCGAAGATGCCGTAGCTGGAGGCGAGCAGCTCGTTGAGTTCGGTTTCCTCAACGTCCTTCGCACGCGCTTCCTGGGCCTGCGGCTCGGCGATGCGATCGACGGCGAAGCTGCGCAGTGCCTCGCGATCGTGGTCCCAGACATCGAGGTACCAGTTGTCGCGGTAGTGGGTCAGGCGCTGCGGCGACACCGTGCGGCGCGTATCCGAGTTGGTGGTGCGCGCGCGGTAGCGGAACGTGACCTGGCGGCGCTCGAGCACCGCGCCAGCCACGATCCGGAACACCTGCTGGTCGAGCTTGCGCGCGCCCCAGCTGATGACGCGGATGCGATCGACCGGCAGTGCCTTGCCGCTGCCGTGGTCCGAGAGCAGGCGCTCGATGCGTGCCTTGAACGGCGCCAGCGCGCCGGCGAGCACACCGGGATCGGAGCGGCCGATCAGTTCGTTGAGCGCCATGAGCGCGGCCAGCTCATCGCTGGTCAGCCACAGCCCGGGTAGTTCGAAGCTGTCCCCCTCGCCCGCCTCGTAGCGGAACGAAGCCTGTTCGCCGGCCACGCTCTGCACGGGGGCGCCCAGGGCGTCGCGCAGGAAGGCGACATCGCGATAGAGGGTAGCCCGCGAGCACTCCAGCTCATCCATGAGCCGCGAAAGCGGGACCGGATAATGCGCGGACTTCAGCAGTCGGTGCAGGGTGAGAATGCGCTCGTAGCGGTCCATGGGTCTCGCCGGCAGGTGGAGCTAAGCAAAGTGTGTCCGCGCGGGCGTGACGCCCGTATCTACGCCCAACAAGCATGGCGTTGGCGGGGGCCGTCCGCAAGGGTTGCCGCACTACGCCAGACGGCCAGGTAAGGGGGCCACGGGCTGTAAGGTTTGCGCCCGGGGCGAATAGGCGCAAAAATGAGCCTTTGCCATCGCCGCAGCCCCCGACCATGGCGCAACCCGACGACGCACCGGCCGTCGCGCTGGGCCCCCAAGGCCAGCCGAACGGCGGTTCGCGTGCCCAACGCCTGTTCTCCCTGCCTGCCGTGGTCATCCAGACCGCGACCGCGACGGGGTACGGCCTGTGGATGGTGCTGGGCACCGCGGTGGCGCTGGGTTCCTACCCCGATGGCCGTGGGGATGTGCTGGTGCCGCTTTCCTTTGGGCTGGTGCTGGTGAGCCTCGGCCTGGTGGCGACCTGCCTGCGCCTGGCGTTCGCCCCGGATTGGCATGGCTGGGATCCGTTCAGGCGCATGCTGCCGACCACGGAAGGGATGGTGGCGATGGCGAACTACCTCCCGATGCTGGCCCTGGGCGGGTTGGCTCGGGGCGACAACGATTTCTGGGCCACCCGGCTGGCTGGCGCGGCACTCATGATCTGCAGCCTCGCGACGCTGATTTACACAGCGCGCGGCGTGGCGCGGGAGATGCCGGCGCCGCTGGCCTCCGTGGTGAACGCGCAACCGTTGGGGCGTGCGGTATCCGCGGTATTCGGCGGGGGCCTGTGGTTCTGGCTATGCGTCGCACTGCAGAGTGAGACGGTGGTCGGGCCTTTGAATCCCTGGCGGCTGAGCATGCTGGCCATGGGGCTGGCGCTCGGCGTGATCGAAGGCATGCGCTGGCGGGCCTTGCGCCAGCTGGCCGATGAACGCGGTGCCAGTGCGTTTCTTTCCCCTGACCGGGGCGCGGCAACGCTGCTGGCCTGGTGTTTCAGCATCGCGGTGCTGTCCGTGGGCCTGCCGTGCGTGCTGCTGGTCTCGCACCCGACGGGGCCGCTGGTGGCGGTGGCAGCCGGTATGGCCGCGTTAAGCTGCGTTATCGGTCAATGTCTCGAGCAGCGGCTGTTCGGGCGTGCCCTGGCACAGCTGGCCGGCCGTTGAGCAAGCAGTCCCCCGGCGCGTGGGTGCGCCAAGGGCCGTTCCCCCGGCCCACCCCCAATTCAAATTTCTTTCCACATCCGGGTAGACGATGAAAAAGATCCTTCTCGCCTCGCTTGTCCTTGCCGCGCTGCCATTTGCAGCCCAGGCCCAGGACTCCTTCTCCACCGCCAACCCCAACGGGGGCGGCGCCCCGAGCTCCGACGCCTCCAAGAACGGCGGCTGGACCGGTTCAGGTGAATTCGGCTTCGCCTCCTCCCGCGGTAACTCGCGCACGGAGAACGCCAACGCCAAGCTCGGCCTGTCGCAGGAAAACGAGGTGTGGAAGAACAACTTCTACCTCAACGGCCTGCGCTCGAAGGGCGACGTCACCGTGACGGACCAGGCCGGCAACGAAGTCGACAAGTTCAGCACCACGGCCAACCGCTATGACAGCGGTGCATCGGTCGGTTACAAGTTCGACCCGCGCAGCTACGTGGTCACCGCCGCGCGTTACGAGCATGACGATTTCGGCGCCAACCTCTGGCAGGGCATCGTCTCGGTCGGCTACGGCTACATCGCGCTCAAGAACGAGCGTGCCGAGCTCTCCTTCGAAATCGGTCCCGGTTTCAAGCGCTACCAGCCGGCCAAGACCACCGAGGACGTGACCCAGCCGGATGGCACCGTGGTCAGCGTGACGACCACCCCCAACGCCGAAAGCGAAGTGGTTGGCCGTGGCCTGGTCAACGGCAAGTACCGCCTCACCGACAACACTGCGCTGGAAGATACGTTCCTGGTGGAAGCCGGCTCGAAGAACCAGTACTACCAGAACGACATCGGCCTCTCGGTCAGCATGACCAAGAAGATGGCGCTGAAGCTCGGCTACCAGATCCGCTACAACAGCGACACGCAGCCGGGTACGGTCAGCACCGATAAGCTGATGACCACCAACCTGGTTTACAACTTCTAAGTTCGGGCACTGCCATCGCGCGCAAGCGCGCTCCCACAACAGCCCGGATCCCAGGCTGCCTCGCCGGGATCCCCAGCTCTCTTGTGGGAGCGCGCTTGCGCGCGATGCTCTCAGCGCTGCGGCTTCAGCAGCTCGTCCGCGCCCTGCTCGAGCAGCATCGCGGCTACCGTGTGGCCCAGGGCCACCGGATTGTCGTCACGCATATCCGCCTGCGCGCGGATCAGCTCGCCGGTGTGCGCATCGCCCACCAGGCCGTGCAGGGTCAGGCCGTACTCCGCCACCACGCACATCGCGCCGATCGCCACGGCGCAGCTTCCGCCCAGCCGTTCGTTCAATGCACGCTCCGCGTCGATCGCCAGGCGCGTGTCGGCATCGTCCAGCGCGGCCATCAGCTCGGCGACGCGGACATCCCCTTCGCGGATCTCGACGGTGATGGCACCCTGGCCCGGTGCCGGAAGCCAGTCGGGGCTGGCCAGGCGGCTACGGACGCGGCCACCCAGCCCAAGCCGGTCAACCCCCGCGCATGCCAGCACGATGGCGTCGTAGTGTCCTTCGTCCAGTTTCGCCAGGCGCGTGTTCACGTTGCCGCGCAGGTCGAGTAGCTGCAGATCGGGTCGCAACGCGCGCAACTGGGACTGGCGGCGCAGCGAGGAGGTACCGACCCGCGCGCCGTTCGGCAGGTCGGCGATCGTCGCGTAATCGTTGCTGATGAAGCCATCGGCGGCATCGGCGCGCGGCAGGATCGCGGAGAGGGCGAAGCCCGGCTCCAGCGTGGCCGGCACATCCTTCAGCGAATGCACCGCGATGTCCGCGCGGCCCTCCGCCATCGCCACCTCCAGTTCCTTGAGGAACAGCCCCTTGCCGCCGATGGTGGCGAGCGAGCGGTCGAGCACCTCGTCCCCGCGGGTGGATAGCGGCACCAGTTCCACGACCAGCCCCGGATGCGCCTGGCGCAGCTGGGCGGCGACGTGTTCGGCCTGCCAGAGGGCGAGTGCACTCTTGCGGGTGGCGATGCGGAGCGGTGCGGTCATGGGGATTCCGAAGGCACGTGGGGCAGGCGCCCATTGTCCCGTAAAACATCGCCCGGGCGCAGCGCGGCTATCCGCCGCAAAGCGCTCAGGTATCGGCGCGCAGCAGCTGGCGGATCGCCGGCAGGTTGCGCCGGCTGACCTCGGGGGCGCTTTCGGTGCCGGCCAGGCGTGCGAGTACGCGGCCGTCGGCCAGGGTGCGCAGGCCGACGAGTCGCTCGCGCGGCACCAGGCAGTTGCGGTGCAGGCGCACCACGCGCTCACCCAGGGCCACTTCCAGCTGGCGCAGGGAATCGTCGATCAGGCGCGAGCCGCCGGTGTGTTCCACGGTCACGTACTTCTCGCCTGCGGTCAGCAGCAACACATCGGCCAGCGGAATGCGTACCTCGTCACCGCCACTGCGCGCGCGCAGCCAGCTGCCGCGCGCCGACGGTGCCGCGACCAGGCGGGCGGCGGCGCGGTCGAGCGCCTCATCCAGCCGCTCCGCACGCACGGGTTTCAGCAGGTAATCGGTGGCCCCGAGGTCGAACGCACTGAGCGCGTGCTGCTCGTACGCGGTGCAAAACACGACTTGCGGGCGAGTCGGCATCGCCGCGAGCTTCGCCGCCACCGCGGTGCCGGAAAGCCCAGGCATTTCCACATCCAGCAGCAGCACATCGGGCCGCTCGCTGGCGCACGCGGCCAGCACGGCCTCGCCATCGGCCACGCTGCCTACCAGTTCCACGTCGGCGCGGCGCGCAAGCAGGGTCGCCATGCGCGCGCGGGCCAGCGGTTCGTCATCGGCGACCAGGACGCGCACTCGCAACCTCCGGCAGGAACAGGGTGACAACGAAACGGCCATCGCGTGCTTCGGCCTTCACGGTAGCGCGCTCACCGAAATGCAGGCGCACGCGCTCCCGGACGCTGCGCAGGCCGTGGCCCGTGCCCGGCGTGGTCGGCCCATCGGAAAGCGGGTTATCCACGGTCAGCATTACCCCACCCGGTGCCTGCCTCCCGCCCAGCCGCAACACACCGCCCTGGCGCGATGGCTGGATGCCGTGGCGGATCGCGTTCTCGACCAGCGGCTGTAGCAGCAGGCGCGGCATGGGCAAGGCCTCCGGAACATCGATGTCGCGCTCCACGCGCAGGCGTTCGCCCAGGCGCAGCGTCTCGATCTCGAGGTAGTGGTCGACCAGCCGCCACTCCTCGCCCAGCGTGCCCTGCGCACTGCCCTCGCTACCGAGCGCGGCGCGGAACAGTTCGGCGAGGTTTTCCACGGTGCGCTCGGCCGCTTCCGGATCGACCGGGATCAGCGCCGCCACCGCGTTCATGCTGTTGAAGAGGAAATGCGGGCGGATGCGCGCCTGCAAGGCAGCGACCTGGGCCTGGGCCACGGCTTCCACGCGGACCTGCCATTGCGCCACCACGTAGAAGTAGCGCAGCAGCGCGGCGCCGAGCAGGCCTGTCGCCAGCAGCGTGTCGCGGACGAAGCGCGCGGTCGATGCCGGGGTCAGCCCCGAACCGAGGTTATGGTCGATCCATGCCACCGAGACGCTGGTGACGCCGACCATCGCCATGAGCACGAGCCACACGGCGGCATACGGCAGCATGCCGGGCAGGCGCTGCATGGCCGGTCGGCCCTTGCAGAGCACCACGGTCAGCAACACCGAGAGCCATGCGGTATAGAGCACGCCCACCGAGAGCGAGCGGAGCCGGAGTTCGCCACCGGGTGCCAGCCACATCAGGCACGAGGTGATGGTGCCCACCACCAGCAACGCGAACAGCGTCGGCAGGCTGCAGAAGTCCGGCAGCGGTGCCGACGCGCGCGGCGTCGCGGTTTGGTCGTTGGGTCCCCTGGCCATGCGGCGAGTATGCCGGATACCCGGCTGGCCCGCCGCGCGAAGCGTCACGTCCCGGCGAAGATCCCGCCCATCCACGTACGGATATCGTTAATCTCCGGCAGGCTCACCTGGTGGCCCATCGGGTACGTGTGCCAGTCGATACGGTGGCCGAGGCTCTCCAGCAGCTGGCGCGATTGCTCGCCGAGGGCGAGCGGCACGACCGGGTCGGCCACGCCGTGGCCCCAGAACATCGGGGTGGCATGGTTCGCGCCGCTACGTTCCGCTTCGATCGTCTCGTGCATGGGCAGGTACGCCGATAGGACCAGCAGGCCGGCCAGCGCCTGCCTGTGGCGCAGGCCCGCCGCCAGGGTCATGGCGCCACCCTGCGAGAAGCCGGCAAGGATGATCCGCGAGGCCGGCACGCCGCGCGCCTCTTCCTGGGCGATCAGCGCCTCCACCTCGCCGATGGAAAGGCGGATGCCCTCCGCATCCTGCTTGTCCGCCAGCGCCAGGCCCTTGATGTCGTACCACGCGCGCATCGGCACGCTGTTGTTGATCGTTACCGGCCGGACGGGCGCGTGTGGGAACACAAAGCGGATCGCCGGCCATGCCGGGTCGACCAGCTCGGGGACGATCGGCGCGAAGTCGTTGCCATCGGCACCCAGGCCGTGCAGCCAGATCACCGACCACTCAGGCGAAGGGCGGGTTTCGTGTTCGACGGTGGGCAGGGGCATGGGCGCGGTCCGGCAGGGGAATCTGCGGAATGCTAGCAGCCCGCGCACCTCACGACGGCGTGGCGGCCTGTTTGCGCACGTGTGCCGGGTACCACGCCGTGAACTTGATGGCGGCATAGAGCACCGCGGCGTTCATCAGCACGATGTGGCCGGGCGTGGCGAGGTGCCGCCACAGCAGGATATCGATGAGCGCGAACAGCGCGAACGCGCCCGCCCACACCAGCGAGATCACCTGGTTGGTGCGCAGGAAGCGCGGCGTCGACCACAGTTCGCGGGCGACCTTCTGGCGCGAGTAGTCGATGGTGAAGGGCCTGCCGACCATGACGCTGATAAGGATGATCACCAGCAGGCCCACATCGACGCACAGGCGTACCAGGCCAAGCGATAGCGCCTCCCCCGAGGCCATCGCGTAAATGGCGAGTGCCGCGAAGAGCACCGTCGTACCCACGTCCAGCAGCTTTACGCAGTGGGTGACGATCTTGTCCCACGCGAGCATCCCGCCCGCGATCAGGGCGGCCGCGACCAGGCCCGCGACCGTGTAGCCCAGCGCGCTGGCGATCGCGAAAACGATGAATGGCAGGAAGCCAAGCACGATGTTCATGGGAAGACGGGCCGCAAGGCGTGTGATGCGGATACGTTAGGCGCGGCGTGGGTCGGCCGATTGCCGAAGCGCACGGCACTTTTCCAATTCACACGGTGGATAACCCGCTCAGTACGCCTTCAGCGGAACAGGTGCGGCACGAAGCAACTGGTATTCCGGGTGATCCGGTCGTTGTCTTCGCGGATGCCGATACCGGCGGGCCGGTCGCCGACGATCCATGAGCCGACCAGCGCGTGGCGGCCTCCGTACACCGGCAGCGGCGCCAGTTGCTGGTAGACGCGGTGCGCTGCGACGACCGCGCCTTGTCCTGCATCGAGGATGCTGATGCCCTCGCCTTCGCGGCCCCAGAACGGCTTGGCCACCGCAGGCCCCGCGATGTCCTCGCGCCGCAAGCTCGCCGGCAACAGGTTCGGGTGGTTCGGAAACCATTCCCACAGCAAGGCCAGGATGGCCTTGTTCGACAGCAGCATCTTCCACGCGGGTTCGATGAAGCGCGTACGCGAGGGTGCGATGTGCGCAGAGAACGCCTCGTCGAGCATCCATTCCCACGGGTAGAGCTTGAACAGGCGATCGATCGGCCGGTCGGCCAGGTCGATGAAGGCACGGCCGTTCCAGCCGATCTCCTCGATGTCCAGCGCCTGCACGTCGTGGCCGGCCTGCATGCAGGTGTCGAGCAGGTAGTCCGTCGTGGTGCCGTCTTCGGGGTTGTCGTAGCACGCGGCAAAATGCACGCGGCCGCCCCCGCCGACGATCGGCCAGCGCTCGATCAGCTTTTCGTGGATCGAGTTGAACTGGTCGGCATCGGGGTAGCAGGCTTCCAGCCAGTACCACTGGACCACCGCGGCCTCGAACAGCGAGGTCGGCGTATCCGCGTTGTACTCGAGCAGTTTTGGCGGCGAGACGCCATCCCACGACAGGTCCATTCGCCCGTACAGCGAAGGCTCGCGATCGAACCAGCTGCGCTCGGCCAGGCTGGCCGCGTGGCTGTCGATGCCCAGCGCCTCGTAGCGGCCGTCGCGGACGATGCGGTCGACGGCTTCGAGGCACAACGCGTGGAGTTCGCCGGTGGCGGCTTCGACCTCATCGATGGCATCGGCTTCGAACACGTAGCACGCGTCTTCGCGCCAGTAAGGCTGGCCGTCGATGGTGTGGAACCCGAAACCGATGGCTTCGACTTCGGCCTGCCAGTCACGGCGTGGGACGATCGACTCACGCCGCATCAGCCACCCCGCGCGCCGACCCGGCCGTGCGCGCCGAAGCCGCCGCGCGAGCCGAAGTCGAATCCGGTGGGGCCATGGCTGTTGAAGCCGCTCATGGTGCTTGTGCCAGCGCGGAACGTCCGCCCGGGGCCCGGATCGCCGGCCACGGTATTCGTGCGCCAGTCGCTGCGGTACCAGGGGCCGTAGTAGCGGTAGCCGGCACCGCCGTAGTGCCCGCTACCGCTGCCGCTCGTCGACTGCTCGTACGTGCACTGGCCGGTCACGTAATCCTGCTCGCAGTCTTCCTTGCTGTTGTAGCTGTTGCGCTGCACGTCGGTGCGCGGCCACGCGGCATAGCCGAACAGGCCCATGATGCCGACGACCACGGCGGCCGAGCGCATGCGCTTGCCGCGCTCGCCCAGGTTGAACAGTGGCTCGGCCTTGCCGTTCGGGTAGAACGAGGGGTGCCGGTAGTCCGGCGGCAGGTTGAACTTCGCGTCCGGTTTCTGCCCGGGCGCGCCCGGTTTGCGAACCAGCGGCTTCTTGCCCTTGTTTGCCATGGCCGCGGCCTCAGTAGGTCATGGCGGCGGCGTTGATCGCACCCACGCAGGTGGCGACCACGGCGACGAACAGCGCGACCGAGCACAGGTTCGCTTCGATCTTGGCGCGCAGGTCGCGCACGATCAGGCGAAGCACGAGGTGGGTCAGCAGCTGTACCGCCCAGGCCACCAGGCCCCAGAGGGCGAGGTCCACCAGGCTGACGCTATGCGCGATGGCGCTGGTGAGCGGGAGCACGAAGCCGATGGCGGCACCGGCCAGGCTGATCGCCGCGGCCAGGTTGCCCGCGCTGATCAGCGCCATTTCCCGCTGCGGCGTGATCCAGATGTAGCTGACGATGAAGGCGATGAAATAGAGGATGCCCAGGCCGAGGTAGGCCACGAAAGCGGGCAGGGTAAACAGATCCGAGATGAGCACGAACGCTTCCTTGTAAGAGGCGGCTCCCCATGGCCGCCCCGCCACTATAAGGCGGGGCGGCCATCAATTACTCGCCCAGTCCCAGCTCGTTCGCGAAGAAGGTCATCGACAGTGCGGCGTTGCCGACGCGCTGGCTGAAGGGCGCGCCGATACCGTGGCCCGCGTTCATCCGGGTGAGCAGCAGGATCGGGTTACCCGAGCTCGATGCATCCTGCAGGGCGGCGGCGAACTTGCGCGACTGCCACGGGGCAACGCGAGGATCGTTGGCGCCGGTGGTGAACAGGACCGACGGATAGGCCGTGCCCTTCTTCACGTTGTACAGCGGGCCGTACGCGCGCATGGCCTTTGCGATCTCCGGATCCTTCACCGAGCCGTATTCGCTGCGGTTGTACGGGCCATTGGCGAACGCGGTCTCGTGGCGGGCGATGTCGTATATGCCGACCATCGCGACCACGGCGCGGAACTGCTCCGGATGCTGGGTGAGCGATGCGCCCATCAGCAGGCCGCCATTGCTGCCGCCGAGGATGCCGAGGTGCTTCGTGTCGGTCCACTTCGTATCGACGAGCGCCTGCGACGCGGCGTAGAAATCGTCGAACACGTTCTGCTTGCGCGTGCCCTGGCCCTGCTCGTGCCACTGCTCGCCGTATTCGTTGCCACCGCGGATGTTCGCGTAGGCGAGCACGCCGCCACGCTCCAGCCACGCCAGGTTCGGGCCGATGAAGGACGGCGTCACCGGGATATCGAAACCGCCGTAGCTGTACAGGATGGTCGGGCGCTTGCCGTTCGGCGTGATGCCGTCCATCGAGATCACGGTGACGGGGATCTTCGTGCCGTCCTTCGAGGTGCCATCGATGCGGGTGACGTGCACCTTCGAGTAATCGGCGGCCGGCTTCACTTCGAAGACCGTCTTCAGCGAGCCGCTGGCGCCGTCGTACTCGGCCCAGTGCGTGGGCGTCGTCCAGCCGCCGTACGTGATCAGCGCCTTGTCCTGGCCCTTCTCAGCGGCGATGCCGCCGATGGTGATGCCGGTGGCCGGCAGCGGCAGGCGGCGCACGAAGGCGGCCTTGCTGTCGTACTGGTCGGCCCACCAGTCCGGACCGGCGCTGCGCACGACGATGAAGCCGTTGCCGATCGGGGTCACGCGCTGGATCGCGCCTTCGCCCTGGGGCAGCACATCGCTCTGCTTGCCGTTTGCGTCGAACGCGATCACCTTGCCGCGCGGCGCGCCGGCGAAGGTCACGACATAGAGGCGATCGCCGACCCAGTGCGCCGAGCGCACGTCGGCCTCGTGGCCCAGCACCTTCTTGAAGGCACCGTTGCCCTGGCGCAGGAACACTTCCGCCGGACCGCCATCGCCTTCGTTGGCGAGCAGGGCCGTGGCCTTGCCGCCCTCGCCTTCCAGCAGGATGTATTCGGCGATCGGCGAATAGCCCTTGCCGAACACGACGGTGTCCTTGTCCTGGCCGTTCCCGATCACGTGGTGGGCCAGGTACGCGTCGAACTCGCGCAGCTCCTTGCCCTTGGCGGGCGCATCGAAGCGGGCGTAGGTCATGCCCTTCTCGTCCGCATCCCATGCGAGCGCCTGCGGCGTGGTGCCGCCACCCGCCCAGGCCAGGCTATCGGGCAGGGCCTTGCCGGTCTGGGTATCGAGGATGTGGATCGTGGTGAGCTCGCTGCCGCCTTCCGCGGTGCCGTAGGCCAGGTAACGGCCGCTCGGCGAGGGCCAGTACTCGGTGATGGCGGTGTTGCCGTCGCCCTTGTTGAGGTCGACCAGGGTGCGCACCGGGCCGTCCGGCCAGGCCTTGGCCACGAGCACCGGCTGCGGCTGCGGCGGGGTGTTCTCGAAATAGAACAGCGTGCCGCCAGCCAGTTCGGGCGAGGAGCGCGTGGTCGAGGTGATCGCCAGTTCGCGGATGCGCGCGCTCAGTTCCTTGCCGAGCGGCGCCTTGCCGATCGTGGCCTCGGTGTACGCGTTCTGCGCCTCGATCCACTGGGCGACGCCTTCGCCGTCCGGGTTCTCGAGCCAGCGGTACGCATCGGGCCGCGGCTGGCCACCCAGGGTGTCGCTGACCTCGTGCTTCGGCGTGGGCGGCGGGTTGGTCGCGGCGTGGGCGGAGAAGGCGGCGGCCAGGCTCAGGGCGAGCAGGCGGGGAACGATGGGACGCATGGGGCAACCTCGTGGGCGGGATCGCCCGAGCGTAGCAAACCCATGACGCCTGGCACCCCTGCCGCCAGTTGGGTAGCGGCAGCGGTTATCCTCGCCGCATTTGTCGCTGCCGGATTCACCCATGCGCACGCTCGCTACCGCCCTCCTCGCCGCCCTTGCCGCCACGCCGGCCCTCGCCGCGCCGCCGCCGGCGCTGGACATGGAGACGATCATGGCCGACCCGGACTGGATCGGGCAGGCCGTGGAGGACCCCTACTGGAGCGTGGACGGCAGCCAGGTCTATTACTCGCTGAAGCGCGATGGCAGCCCGGTGCGCGACCTGTACCGCGTGCCGGCCGCCGGTGGCGCCGGGGTGAAGCTGGATCCCGCCGCCGTCGCGGCGGCCGACGGTACGAAGCTGGTCTTCGACCGCGAGCACCGCCACGCCGCGTTCATCCGCCACGGGGATGTATTCCTGCGCGACCTCGGTAACGGCTCGACCGTGCAGGTCACGCGCTCGGCCAGGTCCGAGACCTCGCCGCGTTTCTCCGCCGATGGCCGCCTGCTCACCTGGCGCGCGGGCGATGACTGGTTTGCCTATGCGACCTCGGGCGGCCCGGCCTGGCAGGCCGCCGTGGTCGAGGCGAAGGACGATCCGAAGAACGAGAAGAGCTCCGACCTTCAGGACCAGCAGCAAGCGCTGTTCTCGACCCTGCGCGGCCTGAAGGCCGACGAGAAGGCGCTCAAGGCGGACGCCGATGCGCTGGCCGCGGCCGACCCCGGCCATGCGCCGCAGGCGTTCTATCTCGGCAAGGATGTCGCCATCGTCGATACCTCGCTGTCGCCGGATGGCCGCTACATGCTGGTGGTGACGAAGGCGAAGGACGCCGACGCCGGCAAGATCGCCGACCTCACCCATTACGTGACCGACTCCGGTTATGCCGAGGCGGAGTCCACGCGCTCCTATGTCGGCCGCAACGATCCGGTGCCGCAGGCGCTGAAGCTGATCGACCTGCGCGGCCACGCGGTCTACAACCTCGATACCGCCGGCCTCCCCGGCATCCACGACGACCCGCTGGCCGCGATCCGCGCGAAGACCGTGGCGGCGCTGCGCAAGGAGGGCAAGGACGACCGCGCCGACGCGCTGGCCGCCCCGAAGACGCGTCCGGTCATCGTCAACGCCGAATACAGCCCGGGCATCGTCTGGAGCGATGACGGGCATGCCGTCGCCGTGCAGCTGACCTCGGTGGACAGCAAGGACCGCTGGATCGCCACGGTCGACTTCGACCACCACGCGCTCGTCAGCCAGCACCGCCTGAGCGACAAGGCCTGGATCAACTGGGACAACAACGATTTCGGCTGGCTGCGTGACGGCCGCACGCTGTGGTACCTGAGCGAGGAGACGGGCTACTCGCATCTCTACACCCGCGCGCCGGGTGGCAAGGCCAGCGCGCTCACGTCGGGCCGCTTCGAAGTAGATCACCCGGTGCTCAGCGCGGACGGCAAGACCTTCTACGTCCGCAGCAACCAGGTGGCGCCGTACAGCTACGACATCTACAAGGTCGCCGTGGGCGGTGGCGCACTCTCCCGCGTGACGAACTACGAGAGCCTGGATGACTTCGCACTTTCGCCGGATGACCGCCAGCTCGCCGTCCTGCATTCGTCGCCGTACGTGCCGTCGCAGCTTTCGACGGTTAGCGTCTATGGCGGCACGCCGCGCGAACTCACCAACACGGTGAAGCCCGGCTTCGCGGCACATCCGTGGATCGCGCCGAAGATCGTGCAGGTGCCTTCGAGCCACGGTGCCGGCGTCGTTTATGCGAAGTTCTACGGCCCCGCGGATGCCGCGCAGGCCGCATCGCGCCCGGCGGTCATCTTCGTGCATGGCGCGGGCTACCTGCAGAACGTCCACCTGTCTTACCCCTCGTACTTCCGCGAGCAGATGTTCCACAACCTGCTGGTGCAGCGCGGCTACGTGGTGCTCGACATGGACTACCGCGCGTCGAAGGGTTACGGCCGCGACTGGCGCACCGCCATCTACCGCAACATGGGTCATCCGGAACTGGAAGACCTGCTCGACGGCAAGGCGTGGCTGGTGAAGAACCAGGGCGTGGACCCGAAGCGGGTGGGTATCTACGGTGGCAGCTATGGCGGCTTCATGACCCTGATGGCGCTGCTGCGCGCCCCGGGTGAGTTCGCCGCCGGTGCGGCGCTGCGCCCCGTCACCGACTGGACCTCGTACAACCACGAGTACACCGCCGCCATCCTCAACGACCCGCAGCTCGACCCCGAGTCGTATGCCACCAGCTCGCCGATCCAGTACGCCGACAAGCTGCAGGATGCGCTGCTGATCGAGCACGGCCTGATCGACGATAACGTCCTGGCGAGCGATTCGATCCGCCTGTACCAGCGCTTCATCGAGCTGCACAAGAAGAACTTCTGGATGTCGCTGTACCCGATGGAGCGCCACGGCTTCGTCCACCCCGACTCCTGGCACGACGAATACCGCCGCATCGACGAGCTGTTCCACGACAAGCTCGGACAGTAAGCAATGCCCTGTGGGAGCGCGCTTGCGCGCGATGGGTGCTCGCGCCAGACACCCATCGCGCGCAAGCGCGCTCCCACAGCAGCAATATAAATTTACGCGGACTTTACGGTGCCGCCTTTGGGCCTTACACCGTAAATATCCACGAGAGCAAAAAATACGCACCGTCCTTTCATGACGGAATGCTCCCGTGGAATTCCTGTACGTCCTTCTCATCGTCGTGCTCACGGCGGTGACGATCGGCTTCCTGATGATCTGCGACCGCCTCGGTCGCCGCTGAGGAAGCCGCCATGTCACCTACCTATCTCATCGCCACCGTGCTCGCGGTGGCGCTTTGCGGCTACCTGTTCGTCGCCCTCCTGAAGCCGGAGTGGTTCGAATGACCGCGAACGACTACCTCCAGATCGGCCTGTACCTCGCTGTCCTGCTCCTGCTGGTGAAGCCGGTGGGTGCGTACATGGCCCTCGTGTTTGCCGACGAGCCAAACCGCGTCACCCGTTTCGGTGGCCCGGTCGAGGGCCTGCTTTACCGCGTTGCCGGCGTGCGCCGCGACGAGGACATGGGCTGGAAGCGCTACGCGCTCGCCATGCTCATCTTCAACGTAGCCGGCCTTGCCGCGGTCTACCTGCTCCAGCGAACCCAGCAATGGCTGCCGCTGAACCCGCAGCACCTGGGCGCCATTACGCCGGATTCGGCGATGAACACCGCCATCAGCTTCGCCAGCAACACCAACTGGCAAGGCTACGCGGGCGAATCGACCATGAGCTATCTCACCCAGATGCTCGGCCTGGCGGTGCAGAACTTCCTCTCCGCTGCCACGGGCATCGCGGTGCTGATCGCCGTGGTGCGTGGCTTCGTGCGCCGTGGCGCTTCCGCCGTCGGCAACTTCTGGGTCGATGTCACCCGCGCGACGCTCTACGTGCTGGTGCCGCTCGCCATCATCGTCGCACTGGTGCTCGTCTCGCAGGGCGTCGTGCAGACGCTTTCGCCGTATGTCGATGCGGCCACGCTGCAGCATGGCACGCAGAGCCTTCCGCTCGGCCCGGTCGCCTCGCAGGAAGCGATCAAGATGCTCGGTACCAACGGCGGCGGCTTCTTCAACGCCAACTCGGCGCACCCGTTCGAGAACCCCACGCCGTTCGCCAACTTCGTGGAGATGCTCTCGATCCTCGTGATCCCGGCGGCGCTTTGCTACACGTTTGGCAGCATGGTCGGCGACCGCCGCCAGGGTTGGGCGATCCTTGCGACCATGCTGCTCATTTTCGTGCCGCTGACGCTGGGCCTGGTCGCCGCGGAGCAGGCCGGTAACCCTGCACTGCACGGCCTCGCCGTCGATGCGCAGGCCTCGGCACTGCAGAGCGGCGGCAACATGGAGGGCAAGGAGACTCGCTTCGGCATCGCCTCCTCCGGCCTGTTCGCCGCCATCACCACCGCGGCCTCGTGCGGCGCCGTGAATGCCATGCACGACTCGCTGACGCCACTGGGTGGCCTGGTGCCGATGTGGCTGATGCAGCTCGGCGAGGTGGTCTTCGGCGGCGTGGGCTCCGGCCTGTACGGCATGCTGGCCTTCGCCGTGGTCGCGGTGTTCATCGCGGGCCTGATGGTCGGGCGCACGCCGGAGTACCTCGGCAAGAAGATCGAGGCGCACGAGATGAAGATGGCCAGCCTCGCCGTGCTGGTGCCGTGCGCCTTGGTAGTGGTGTGCACGGCGATCGCGGTGATGGTGCCCGCCGGCAAGGCCGGTATCGCCAACCCCGGTGCGCATGGCTTCAGCGAAATGCTCTACGCGGTGACCTCGGCGGCCAACAACAACGGCAGTGCGTTCGCTGGCCTCTCCGCCAACACGCCGTTCTGGAACGTGCTCCTTGGTATCTGCATGTTCCTGGCGCGCTTCCCGCTCGCCATCGCCATGCTCGCCATGGCCGGCTCGCTGGCAGCGAAGCGCCACGTGCCGCCCTCGGCCGGCACCCTGCCGACGCACACCCCGCTGTTCGTCACGCTGCTTGCCTGCGTGGTCATCGTCGTCGGCGCGCTCACCTTCCTCCCGGCGCTGGCCCTCGGGCCGATCGTCGAGCACCTCACGTCTTTCACGGGCCACTGATCCATGACTTCCCATGCCCACGCCCCGCGCGGTTTCGATCGCGCGCTGGTGACACGCGCCCTCCGCGACGCCTTCACCAAGCTCAATCCGCGCCTGCAGTTCCGCAACCCGGTGATGTTCGTCGTGTTCGTCTGCAGCGTCCTCACCACCCTGCTCTGGTTCCAGGCGCTTGCCGGCCATGGCGAAGCCCCCGCGGGCTTCATCTTCCAGGTCTGCCTGTGGCTGTGGTTCACCCTGCTGTTCGCGAACTTCGCCGAGGCGCTGGCAGAAGGGCGCGGCAAGGCCCAGGCCGATGCCCTGCGCGGCTCGCGCCGTGACGTGGCAGCCAAGAAGCTGCTCGCCGCGCGCCGGGATGCACAGATCGTCTTCACGCCGTCGAACGAACTGCGTACAGGCCACCACGTGCTGGTCGAAGCGGGCGATATCGTGCCCGGCGATGGCGAGATCGTCGACGGCGCCGCCAGCGTCGACGAGAGCGCGATCACCGGTGAGTCCGCGCCGGTGATCCGTGAAGCCGGTGGCGACCGCAGCGCCGTTACCGGCGGCACCCGCGTGCTGTCCGACTGGCTCGTGGTGCGCATCACCAGCAATCCGGGCGAGAGCTTCCTCGACCGCATGATCGCGATGGTGGAAGGCGCCTCGCGGCGCAAGACGCCCAATGAAATCGCGCTGACCATCCTGCTGGCGAAATTCACCCTGATCTTCCTGCTCGCGTGCTCCACGCTGCTGCCGTATTCGATCTACAGCGTCGAAGCGGCGGGCACGGGCAACCCGATCACCCTGACGGTGCTGGTCGCCCTGCTGGTCTGCCTGATCCCGACCACGATCGGCGCCCTGCTCTCCGCCATTGGTATCGCCGGCATGGATCGCATGATCCGCGCCAACGTCATCGCCACCTCGGGCCGCGCGGTGGAAGCCGCCGGCGACGTCGACGTGCTGCTGCTGGACAAGACCGGCACGATCACGCTGGGCAACCGCCAGGCCGTCGCGTTCCATCCGGCGCCGGGCATCGAGGAGCGCGAACTGGCGGAGGCCGCCGATCTCGCTTCGCGTGCCGACGAGACGCCGGAAGGCCGCAGCATCGTCGTACTCGCGGAATCGATGTTCAGCATCGCTGGTCGTCCGCGTCGGGAGGAAGCCCGTGCCGTGTTCGTGCCCTTTACCGCGCAGACCCGCATGAGCGGCGTGGACGTGGGCACCCGCCACATCCGCAAGGGCGCGATCGATGCGGTGGAGCGTTACCTCGATGGCCAGGACAGCCACATGCCGCCGATGGTGAAGCGCATGGCGGAAGACGTGGCCCGCCGCGGCGCCACGCCGCTGATCGTGGTCGATGGCGCGCTGACCCTGGGCGTCGTCGAGCTCAAGGACATCGTGAAGGATGGCATCAAGGAGCGCTTCGCCGAGATGCGCCGCATGGGCATCCGCACCGTGATGATCACCGGCGACAACCCGCTCACCGCCGCGGCCATTGCCGCCGAAGCGGGCGTGGATGATTTCCTTGCCGAAGCCACGCCGGAAGCCAAGCTGAAGTACATCCGCGACATGCAGGCGGAGAACCGCCTGGTCGCGATGTGCGGCGATGGTACCAACGATGCGCCGGCACTCGCGCAAGCCGACGTCGCCGTGGCGATGAACAGCGGCACCCAGGCGGCCAAGGAAGCCGGCAACATGGTGGACCTGGACTCGAACCCGACCAAGCTGATCGAGGTCGTGGCGATCGGCAAGCAGATGCTGATCACGCGCGGTGCGCTCACCACGTTCTCGATCTCCAACGACATCGCCAAGTACTTCGCGATCATCCCTGCGGCGTTCGCCAGCACCTACCCGGCGTTGAACGCGCTGAACGTGATGCACCTGGCCACGCCGCAGAGCGCGATCCTTTCCGCGGTGATCTTCAACGCGCTGATCATCATCTTCCTCATCCCGCTCGCGCTCAAAGGCGTCGCGTACCGCGCGCTCGGCGCCGCCGCCCTGCTTCGCCGCAACCTCCTGGTGTATGGCCTGGGCGGCGTCGTGGTCCCGTTCATCGGCATCAAGCTCATCGACATGTTGCTGGTCCTTTGCGGACTGGCCTGACCCGAGGTTTCCCCATGCATACCGTGAAACTCACCGTGCTTATCGACGATCCCGGCGACATCGACATGGAGGTGCGTGTCGTCGCCCCCGAGGCGTCGACGACCGTGCGCTCCGCCACCGTCACGCCGCTCGCGCCGCGGGCCCACGCGCCTCGCGACACCCATGACACCGATGACGCCTACACGCTCGGCGGCTACGCCGGCATCTGATCCCCACCAAGAAGACCCCATGAAAACCGTTCTGCTGGCCGCGTGCGCGGCTGCCACCACCCTCTCGACCTTCGCCCCTGCCGCTTTCGCCGCGGATACGCCGCCGGTTACCGGCAACGTCGCGATCGTGTCGGATTACATGTTCCGTGGCCTCACCCAGACCTGGGGGCATCCTGCCATCCAGGGCGGCGCCGACTACACCAGTGCCAGTGGCTTTGCCGCCGGTACGTGGGCGTCGAGCGTCAGCGACCGCAGCTACGCCGGCGGTTCGATGGAGCTGGATCTCTATGCGAGCTTCGGCCAGCCGATCGACGACGACTGGTCGTGGCGCGTGGGCGTGTACGGCTACGTCTACCCGGGTGCGAACCTCGACCAGTCGAGCGGCTACCAGCGGCGTTCCTTCAATACGGTGGAAGCCAATGCCGCCCTCACGTGGCGCCAGTTCACGCTGAAATACAACCATGCCCTCACCGACTATTTCGGTGCGGACCGCGAACAGGGCTACGACGGCAATACACGCGGCACCGGCTACCTGCAACTCGACGCCACGCTGCCGCTGGCCGATGCGTGGTCGCTTGCACTGCACGCGGGCCACACGCACTACACCGCGTCGCTGGCGGTCCCGACCGCGTATGGCGTTCGCGATGTCAGCTACAGCGACTACTCGGCGACCTTGAAGTACGCGCTGAGCGAACACTGGTCGGTCAGTGCCGGCGCGACGTACGCGGATAACGACCGCTATTACCGCCATGTCTCCAGCTACACGAATGCCGCCGAGACCCGCGACGTGGGTGGCTTGCGCGGCCTCGTCATGTTCCAGGGCACGTTCTGAGGAACCCGCCATGAAAGACCTTCTTCGCCCGGGCATCGTCCTGTTCCTCGGCCTCACCGTGGTCACCGGCGTGGCCTATCCATTGCTCGTCACCGGCGTGGCTCAAGCGGCCTTCCCGCACGCGGCCAACGGCAGCCTCGTATCGGCCGGCGGCAAGACCGTCGGCTCGACGCTCATCGGGCAGAACTTCACGGCGCCCGGCTACTTCTGGGGCCGGCCGTCGGCGACCACGCCCGATCCGTATACCGCCGGGGCCTCCAGCGGTTCCAACCAGGGCCCCACCAATCCCGCGCTTGCCGACGCGGCGAAGCAGCGCATCGCGACGCTGCACGCGGCGGATCCGACCAACACCGCGCCGGTCCCGGTCGACCTGGTCACGGCCTCCGGCAGCGGCCTCGATCCGGAGATCAGCCCCGCGGCCGCGGAGTACCAGGTGGGGCGCGTGGCCGGCGCGCGGCACATGGATGCGGGAAAAGTGCGTGAGCTGGTCGCGGCGAATACGAAGGGGCGGCAGCTTGGCGTCCTGGGCGAGCCGCGGGTGAACGTGCTGGCGTTGAACCTGGCGCTGGACCAGGCCTCGCGCTAACCGCCAGCCCACGCCGTACCCTCGTGGGAGTGAGCTTGCGAACGATGCCCTTCCGCGGCCCCATCGCTCGCAAGCTCGCTCCCACGAAAGCGGTCTGCATGTGGCAAGCCATCGTCGCCCCCCACCCTGTATCGTTCGCCCCATGACCGACTCCCGCGATGCGCGTGCCGATGCCTTGCTCAACGCCGTCAACGGCGAGGGTGGGCAGCGCCTGAAGATCTTCCTTGGCGCGGCGCCGGGCGTGGGCAAGACCTACGCCATGCTCTCGGCGGCGCGTGACCTACGCCGGCAGGGCGTGGATGTCGTGATCGGCTTCGTTGAAACCCATGGCCGCGCGGAGACCGCGGCCTTGCTCGAGGGCATGGAGGTGCTGCCGACGCGCGCGGTGGCGTACGCCGGGCGCGACTTCCAGGAGTTCGACCTCGAGGCGGCGCTCGCGCGGAAACCCGCCGTGCTGGTCGTCGACGAGCTCCCGCACACGAACCTCCCCGGCGGTCGCCACGCCCGCCGCTGGCAGGACATCGCCGACCTGCTCGACGCCGGCATCGAGGTCTACACGGCGCTGAACGTGCAGCACCTCGAAAGCCTCAACGACCAGGTGCGCCGCATCACCAACGTCGCCGTGCGCGAGACCGTGCCGGATGCGTTCCTCGACCGCGCCCGCGATATCGTGCTGATCGACCTGCCGCCACGCGAGCTGATCACGCGGCTGAAGCAAGGCAAGGTCTACGTGCCGGAAACGGCGGCCGTGGCGCTGGATGCGTTCTTCTCCCCGACCAATCTTGCCGCGTTGCGCGAACTCGCCGTGGAGACGGTCGCGCACCATGTGGACAGCGACCTGCGCGAGCACATGCTGGCCCGCGGCGGTGCGATGCCGGTGCGCCGGCGGACCATGGCGGCGATCGACGGCCACGCGCAGAGCGAATACCTCGTCCGCATGACCCGCCGGATCGCCGAACGGCGTGGCGGCCCGTGGAGCGTGTTGTTCGTCGATACCGGTAGCGTGGATGGCGAGCGCCGCGCGCGTGTCGATGCCGCCATGCGGCTTGCCCGCCGCCTGGGTGGTGAAGCGGTGATCCTGCGCGGGCACGGCGTGGCCGATGAACTGCTCGCCTGGGCCGATCGCGAAGGCGTTGGCCAGATCGTCGTGGGCCGCACGCGCGAGCGGCCGATCGCGCGCCGCCTGGGTTTTTCGCTGACCCAGCAGCTGCTTCGCCGGGGGGCGCACCTCGAGCTCACCATCGTCGCCACGCCCGCCGAGCGGGCCCGCGCGCGCCATCGCCTGCGCATCAGCGATGTCGGTACGCGCAGGGAGTACGCCTTCGCCACGGCCGCGACAGCGATCGCCATGGCACTGTCGTTCGTCGCCGACCGCTATCTCTCGGTCGCCAACCTCTCGCTGATCTTCCTCACGGCTGTGCTGATCGTCGCTGCGCGCACGCGCATGGCGGTCGCGGTGTACACGGCCATTCTCTGCTTCTTCGGCTACAACTTCTTCTTTGCGCCGCCCCGCTACACGCTGGCGATCGCGAATGCCGACGACGTGCTGGCCGTGACGCTGTTCCTCGTCGCCGCCCTGGTGTGCAGCCGGCTGGCGACGCGCCTGGCGGGCCAGGTGCAATCGCTGCGTGCGGCGCAGGTCCGCGGCCGCGCACTTGTCGCGCTGGGCCAGCAACTCGCCACGAGCGCCGACGCGGAAAGCATCCGCACCGCCGGCGCGCGCGCCCTCGCCCGTGCGCTCGATGCCGAAGTGGCCATGCTCGCCCGCGATGCCGGGGCGGATCTGCAGGTCGCCGCCTCCATGCCCGACGCGTTCGCGCTGTCGACGCAGGATCGCGCCGCCGCCGACTGGTGCGAGGCACACGCCGAACCCGCCGGCCGCTACACCGATACGCTCAACGGCGCGTCCTGCTGGATGTTGCCGCTCGGCACGGAGCAGCGCCGCGCCGGGGTCGCCGCATTGCGCTTCCCGTTGAACGCGCGCGAGCCCGATGCCGACCGCCGCGGCCTTGCCCTGGCGATGGCCGAAGATATCGCGCTCGCCCTCGAGCGCGCCCGCCTCGCCGTGGAGCTGGAGAGCGCCCGCGTCCAGGGCGAGACGGAGCGCCTGCGTAGCGCGCTGCTCTCATCGGTCTCGCACGACCTGCGCTCGCCGCTCGCTTCCATGATCGGTTCCGCGGGCACGTTGCTGAGCTACGAAGCGCAGCTGCCGGCGGAAGAGCGCCACGAACTGCTGCAAGCCATCCTCGGCGAAGGCCAGCGCCTCGACCGCTATATCCAGAACCTGCTCGACATGACCCGGCTGGGCCATGGCACGCTCAAGCTCAACCGCGATTGGGTGGACGCCGGTGAGATCGTCGCGGCGGCCGTGTCGCGCCTGCGCAAGCTGTTTCCCGATACGCGCGTCGACGTGCACCTCCCGCACGACACCGTCCTGCTGCACGTGCACCCCGCGCTGATCGAGCAGGCCTTGTTCAACATCCTCGAAAACGCCGCCCGCTTCTCCCCGCCGGGTGAACCGGTGCGCGTCATCGTGCGCACCGAAGCAGGCCGCCTGTTGGTCGACGTTGCCGATCGCGGCCCGGGCATCCCCGAAGAAGAGCGCTCGCGGATCTTCGATATGTTCTATTCGGTATCGCGCGGTGACCGCGGCAAACAGGGCACGGGCCTGGGGCTGGCGATCTGCCGCGGCATGGTCGGCGCGCACGGCGGTAGCGTGGAGGCCTTGCCCCACGCCGGCCCAGGCACGACCATCCGGGTCTCGCTGCCGCTGCCGCCACCCCCTGAAGAAACCGCATGAACCCCGCCGCCCCGCGTGTCCTGGTGATCGATGACGAAGCGCAGATCCGGCGCTTCCTGGATATCGGCCTGCGCGCGGAGGGCTACCAGGTGGTCCTCGCTGCGACGGGCGCGGAAGGCCTGGGGCTGGCCGCGACGCAATCCCCCGACATCGTCGTGCTGGATATCGGCCTGCCCGACATGGAAGGCCATGACGTGCTGCGCGAACTGCGGACGTGGAGCCAGGTACCGGTCGTGATGCTCTCGGTCCGTGACGCGGAAACCGAGAAGGTGAAGGCGCTGGATACCGGCGCCAACGACTACGTGACCAAGCCGTTCGGTATCCAGGAATTGATGGCGCGCCTGCGCGTGCTGCTACGGCAGAGTGCGAAGGCCGGCCAGCCGGAAGCGCCCGTGCGCTACGACGATGGCGCGCTCGTGGTCGACCTGCCGCGCCGCGAGGTGTTCCTCGATGGCGCCGCCGTGGCGCTCACGCGCAAGGAGTTCGCGGTGCTCGCCATGCTCGTGCGCCACCCCGGCCGCGTGGTCAGCCAGCAGCAGATCCTGCGCGATATCTGGGGCCCCACCCACGTGCAGGACACGCATTACCTGCGCATCGTGATGGGCAAGCTGCGCCAGAAGCTCGGCGATGACGCGACCAGCCCACGCTGGCTGAAAACCGAGCCAGGCGTGGGCTACCGCTTCCCGGCGCACTAAGCTCCCGCGGCCAGCACCTTGTAGGAATGCCCTTGTGGGAGCGCGCTTGTGAGGTGACCCCCAAAAGTTGGACAGCGGGGTCAGGCGGCTAGGGCCTGGGTCCGGTATTCAACCGGACTCAGGCCA
>NZ_JBVJMK010000017.1:96758-103446 GCF_055584245.1 Luteibacter sp. NPDC104163 | reverse complement strand
TTTTTCCTCGCCGCCCCCGCCTCCCGGGCGTGTGTCGCCGGGGGGGTGGCGGGGCTGCCCTGGGTTGGGGGGGCGGGGGGTGGGGGGGGTGGGGTGGCCCCAAACCCCCCCCCCCCCCCACCCCCCGCTCCCACGGGCGCATCGACCATACGGCCGCGTGTGGAATGTCGCGATCTACCGCGAACTGCGGCGAACTCCACCGAACTGGACAACGTCCACGGACAGGCGCACACTTCGCGGCGTTCCGGCATTCCGGACCTCAGCAAGGTGAATAGTGGCCAGGATCCTCGTCCTGCACGGACCCAACCTCAATCTGCTCGGCGTGCGCGAGCCGTCGGTCTACGGCCGCGAGACGCTCAACGACATCAACGTGTCGCTGCAATCGCGAGCCCAGGCGGCAGGGCATGAGCTGAACTACTACCAGTCCAACGCCGAGGCGCAGCTGATCGACCGGATCCAGCAGGCGCGCGACGAGGGCACGGCCTGGATCCTGTTCAACCCGGCGGCGTACACGCATACCTCGGTGGCCCTGCGCGATGCGCTGGCAGCCGTGGCGATCCCGTTCATCGAGATCCATCTTTCCAACCCGCATGCCCGCGAGCCGTTCCGGCACCACTCGTATATGTCCGACCTGGCCAGCGGCGTGATCTGCGGCTTCGGCGGCGACAGCTACCGGCTGGCCCTGGAAGCCGCCCTGCTGCGCCTGGCCGTGCCGGCCGCCTGATAACCCTTTCGTGGCGCCCATGGCGCCCGTCCCACCACCAGAAGGTTTGTCCCATGGACCTGCGCAAGATCAAGAAGCTTATCGACCTGCTCGAGGAATCGAACCTCGCCGAGCTGGAAATCAAGGAAGGCGAAGAAGTGGTTCGCCTGTCGCGCGTGCCGAAGGGTGGCGTCGCCGTCGCCGCCCCGCAGGTCTACGCCGCGCCGGTCGCCGCCGCCCCGGTGGCCGCTGCCGCCCCGGCCGCCGCACCCGCCGCTGCGCCCGCCGCCGATGCCGGGCTCCCGGCCGGCCACGTCGTGAAGGCCCCGATGGTCGGCACGTTCTACGCCGCCTCCACCCCGGGCGCCCCGGCGTTCGCCACGGTGGGCCAGCAGGTCAAGGCCGGCGAGACCATCGGCATCATTGAAGCGATGAAGATGTTCAACCAGATCGAGGCCGACGTGGCCGGTACCGTCGTCGCCGTGCTGGTCGAGAACGGCCAGCCGGTCGAATTCGACGAACCGATGTTCGTCATCGCCTGAGGCCAGACCCATGCTCGAGAAGGTCGTCATCGCCAACCGCGGCGAAATCGCGCTGCGGGTGCTGCGCGCGTGCCACGCGCTCGGCATCAAGACGGTCGCGGTGCACTCCACCGTGGACCGCAACCTGAAGCACGTCGGCCTGGCCGACGAATCGGTATGCATCGGCCCGGGTCCCTCGACCGATAGCTACCTCAACATCCCGCGCATCATCGCCGCCGCCGAGATCACCGACGCCGGCGCGATCCACCCGGGGTACGGCTTCCTCTCGGAGAACGCCAACTTCGCCGAGCAGGTCGAACAGTCCGGCTTCATCTTCATCGGGCCGACCGCCGACGTGATCCGCCTGATGGGCGACAAGGTCGAAGCGATCCGCGCCATGAAGGCCGCCGGCGTGCCATGCGTGCCCGGCTCGGGCGGCCCGCTCGGTGACGATGTGGAAGAGAACATCCGCATCGCGCGCGAGATCGGCTACCCGGTCATCATCAAGGCCGCCGGTGGCGGCGGTGGTCGCGGCATGCGTGTCGTGCGCACCGAGGCCCACCTCGCCAACTCCATCGTCATGACCAAGCAGGAAGCGAAGGCCGCTTTCAGCAACGATCAGGTCTACATGGAGAAGTTCCTGGAGAATCCGCGCCATGTGGAAATCCAGGTGCTCGCCGATGGCCAGGGCAACGCGATCCACCTGGGTGAACGCGACTGCTCCATGCAGCGCCGCCACCAGAAGGTCGTCGAGGAAGCGCCCGCTCCCGGCATCACGCCGGAAATGCGCGCCGAGATCGGCAAGGTCTGCGTCGACGCCTGCCTGCGCATCGGCTACCGCGGCGCCGGCACGTTCGAGTTCCTGTTCGAGAACGGCCGCTTCTACTTCATCGAGATGAACACCCGTATCCAGGTGGAACACCCGGTGACGGAGCTGGTGACCGGCATCGATCTCGTCCGCGAGCAGCTGCTGATCGCCGGCGGCGAGAAGCTCTCGATCCGCCAGGAAGACATCGTTCTCACCGGCCACGCGATCGAGTGCCGCGTGAATGCGGAAGATCCGGATACCTTCATGCCGAGCCCCGGCACGGTGAAGCGTTTCGAAGCGCCGGGTGGCCCGGGCGTGCGCGTGGATACCCACCTGTACGACGGCTACCGCATCCCGCCGAACTACGATTCGATGATCGGCAAGATCATCGTCCACGGCCCGGACCGCGCCACCGCCATCGCACGCATGCGCATGGCGCTGAACGAGACGGTGATCGAAGGCGTGAAGTGCAACATCCCGCTACAGCAGCGGATCATGGCCGATGTCGGCTTCCAGCAGGGTGGGCAGAACATCCACTACCTGGAAAAGCGCATGGCGGAGCAGAAAGAAAAAGAAGCCCCGCACGCTGAGTAAAAAAAATCCCGCCGAAAGGCGGGATTTTTTTTGACTTATGCGCGCTTGCGGTTACCGCTGATCCGCACCCAGTCTTCCAGCTGGCGCACTTCCAGGTTCTCGAACCACTCGGCGTAACGCACCAGCAGTTCCTCATGCTGGCCGAACAGGATGCCGGAGAGCGCGAACGGTGCACCGGGCTTCACCGCCGCCGCGAAGGTCGGCGCGAGTTCGCCCAGCGGCCCCGCCAGGATGTTCGCCACCAGCACATCGGCGAGTTCGGCCGGCGCCTCGCCGGGCAGGTACACCTCGAGTGCCGCATCCACGCCGTTGCGCTCGGCGTTATCGCGCGAAGCCACCAGGGCCTGGGGATCGTTGTCGATGCCCACCGCGCGCGCCGCGCCACACTTCAGCGCGGCGATGGCCAGGATGCCCGAACCGCAGCCGTAATCGAGGATGAGCTGCCCGGCCATCTGCTGGCCATCCAGCCACTCCAGGCACATGGCCGTCGTCGGATGCGTGCCGGTACCGAAAGCCAGGCCGGGATCGAGGCGCACGACGACGATGCCACCGTCTTCCGGCGGCTCGATGTTCCACGGGTACACCCACAGGCGCCGCCCGAACGGCATCGGCTTGAACTGGTCCATCCACGCACGCTCCCAGTCCTGGTCCTCGACCTCGCGCCAGCTGATGTGCGCCGGCTCGATGAAGGGCAGGTCATCGGCGATCGCTGCAGTCAGGCCGCGACGGTCCGCGTCGATATCGAACAGCGCGTTCAGCACGATCTGGTTCCACAGGGGGATCTCGCCCACGCCAGGTTCAAAGATCGCCTCTTCATCCGGCGTCTCCGCATCGGCATCCTGCAGGGTGATCGAGAGGGCACCAAGATCCTCAAGCGCCGTTTCCACGCGCGGCTGCTCGGCGGCGCGGATCGTCAGGGAAAGTTCGAGCCAGGGCATCGTCGGGCCAACAGGACAGGGTAGGACCGACGATTCTACCCGGCGCGCACGCTATGATCGAACGATGTACACCCAGTGCCCCGAGTGCCTCACCGTCTATAAAGTGGAAGCGGAATCGCTGGTACCCGCCTGCGGGTGCCTTCGCTGCGGCCATTGCGGCAGCATTTTCAACGCCCTGGGCACCCTGGCCGCACAGCTGCCGCCCGAGCCATTCACCCGCCTTGTCGAGCATGCGCTGGACCAGGATCCTCCGCTCGCGGAGGTCGCGGTGTTCCGCCCGCGCGTGGCCGAACCGGTTCCCGAGCCGGCCTATGCGCCGATCACCGTACCGGTTGAAGGCGCTGCGGAGATCCATGCCGGCGAGGGCGTGCAGGAAGGCGAGGACTTCACCCAGCTCACCTTTACGCCGCGCTTCGCGCGCGAGACGAAGCGGCGCTCGTGGCGCACCGCGGCGTGGGTCAGCGTCTGCCTGCTGCTTGTGCTGGGCCTCGGTGCGCAGCTCGCCTGGGCAAAGCGCGACTCGCTGGTCGCCGACCCCACGTTCGGCCCCGCCCTACAGACGGCCTGCACGGTGCTCGGTTGCGAGCTGCCCCTCGTGGCGGCGCCGGGTGAGCTGAGGCTGCTGGCGCGTGATGTCGAGCAACACCCGTCCGTGCCGGATGGCCTGCTCATCACGGCCAGCGTGCACAACGACGCGCGGTTTGCGCAGCCCTATCCCGTCGTCACCATCGTGCTGTCCGACGCCAACGGCCAGCGCCTGGCCATGCGCCGCTTCCAGCCGGAGGACTACGTGGGTGACGCGGCGATCCGTACCCGGGGCCTCGCCGGAGGCGCCACGACCGCCATGGTCTTCGAGGTGCAAGACCCAGGCCAGCACGCGGTCGCCTTCGCATTCAGCTTCGAGTGACCATTCGAAAAAATTTCTTTTTGCAAGCCTGCACTTCGGCCCGGCAGGCGAGTACACTCAATCCCCTTCGCGACTTTCGGCCAGCCTTGCGCGGCGCCCACGTCGCATTCGCGATCATGAGAACAAGAACCGCCCGGGGCCCTGGTTCCGGACGCAAGAGGGACACGCCTTGAACGCTGTGAGACTTACTGCCGCCGAGGCCGCCAACGAAACCTCCATGCAGAGTGCTCTCAGCGAATGCGTCAGCCGTACCGTGCGCCGTTACCTGGCGGACATCGGCGATACCGAAGGCGGTGAAGGCCTCCACGCGCTGGTCATCCGCGAGGTCGAGGGCCCGCTCCTGCGCGAAGTCCTGGCGTTCCATGATGGCAACCAGAGCCGCGCCGCCGCCGCGCTTGGCATCAACCGTGCCACCCTGCGCAAGAAGCTCGCCGCCCACGGCATTTCCTGAGCAACCCGGCCAGCCGCCGTTTGGGCGGCTATAATGGTGCGCTTTCCCCTCCCGGAAAGTGCCCATGCCCTCCCCCGATCTCGTACCCGTCCGCCGCGCGCTCATCAGCGTCTCCGATAAGAGCGGCCTGACCGAGCTCGCCCGCCGCCTCGTCGCGGCGAACGTCGAAATCCTCTCCACGGGCGGCTCCGCGAAGGCATTGCGTGACGCCGGCATCGCCGTGCGCGACGTCGGCGACCTCACCGGCTTCCCGGAAATCATGGACGGCCGCGTGAAGACGCTGCACCCGAAAGTGCATGGTGGCCTGCTGGGCCGCCGTGGCACGGACGACGCGGTGATGGCCGAGCACGGCATCGTGCCGATCGACCTGCTGGTGCTGAACCTGTATCCGTTCGAGCGCACCGTCGCCAACCCTGAATGCACGCTGGAGGACGCGATCGAAAACATCGATATCGGCGGTCCGGCCATGTTGCGTGCCGCGGCGAAGAACTGGAACGACGTGGGCGTGCTGACCGACCCGGCGCAGTACGATACGGCGCTCGCCGAGATCGAAAGCCACGGCGGCCTCTCGCGCGCATCGCGCTTCGCCTTCTCCGTCGCCGCGTTCAACCGCGTTTCGAATTACGACGCCGCGATCAGCGACTACCTGTCCGGCATCAGCCTCGACGAGACGCACACCGCCGTCTCAGGCCGCGCCGAGTTCCCCGCGCAGTCGAACGGCCGCTTCGTGAAGGTCATGGACCTGCGTTACGGTGAAAATCCGCACCAGGCCGGTGCGTTCTACCGCGACCTTTACCCAGCCGCAGGCACCCTCGCCACGTTCCGCCAGCTGCAGGGCAAGGAACTCTCGTTCAACAACATCGCCGATGCCGATGCGGCGTGGGAATGCGTGCGCCAGTTCGATGCGCCGGCCTGCGTCATCGTGAAGCACTCGAATCCCTGCGGCGTCGCCGTGGCTGCCGATCCGCTCGCCGCGTATGAGCTGGCCTACGCCACTGATCCGACCTCCGCGTTCGGCGGCATCATCGCGTTCAACCGCCCGCTCGATGCCGAAACGGCGAAGGTGATCCTGAAGCGCCAGTTCGTCGAAGTGCTGATCGCCCCCGTGGTCGAGGCCGGCGCCGTCGACGAAGCCGCGAAGAAGGCGAACGTGCGCGTGCTCGAGATCCCGAACGGCGATGGCCGCAACACGCACGATGTGAAGCGCGTGGGCTCGGGCCTGTTGGTGCAGACCGCCGACCACCGCCAGGTGACGCGCGATGAACTGAAGGTGGTCAGCAAGCGCCAGCCGACCCCGACCGAACTGGACGACCTGCTGTTCGCGTGGCGCGTCGCGAAGATGGTGAAATCCAATGCCATCGTCTACGCGAAGGACCAGCGCACGATCGGCGTGGGTGCCGGCCAGATGAGCCGCGTGGTCAGCGCGAAGATCGCGGGCCTCAAGGCCGAGGAAGCCGGCCTCGTGGTCCCGGGCAGCGTCATGGCCTCGGATGCCTTCTTCCCGTTCCGCGACGGCATCGACGCCGCCGCGGCGGCAGGCATCGTCGCGGTCATCCAGCCGGGCGGCTCAATGCGCGATAACGAGGTCATCGCAGCGGCCGACGAGCACGGCATGTCGATGGTCTTCACCGGCATCCGCCACTTCCGTCACTGACCTGATTGCGGCGGCCTATGGCCGCTGCACTGTGGGAGCGCGCTTGCGCGCGATGGGGTTTGGGGTAACGCACAGATGGGCCCAGGGGGGGGCCAGGCGGGGGGCTGTATGG